>JBAUHD010000512.1:0-3483 GCA_049680085.1 Acidobacteriaceae bacterium | reverse complement strand
GGGGCCGGCGTTTCGGGAGTATTTGAAGGGGTTGAAGCTGTCATAATGTCCGCTCCGGGGATGCTGTAGTTCATTGATTCTCGTCAGGGAAGGGAGAGTCGGTAGAGGTTCCGGTGGATGGTGGTGTTTACCCATGCGTAGTGTTCGGGGTCCTGGCCGGGCACCAGTTGTCCGCGAGCAATTGATTTTGCTTCTGGAATGACGCTCGGTTCGGTCATTGGCGCAACCCCTCGAGCTGGAAGGTTCGGAAAGCTTTCCGCGGGACCGAGGGGAATTGCCAAAGTTCGTCCCGGGCCGGCGCGTGAGGGCGCCACGACGGTTACAAACAGGAATTTTCCATCCGGCGACCATTTCGGCTGACAGTAACCATCACAAATGCGCCGCGGTGCGCCGCCCTGGAGCGGAATTACGGCGATTTCCGGGAGATTTCCTGGTGGCATCAGCGGAACCGCAGCTACAACCCAGCGCCGGCCCGGTGAGACTCCCTGGAACTCTACGATGGGATAGGGAAATACTTTCGACCGGTGCGATCCATCCTGGTCGATCTGTTCCAGATAATTTGAGGTTCCCTCCGCGTGCTGAAAGAGAATCCGCCCGTGCGCGCTAAAATGCGGAGATCGCGCGCCGGAAATATTCAGCTTGATCGGGGTGGAGCTTCGATCCAATTGGGCGACCCACAATTGTGTGCCGCCGTCGGGCGCTGGGGATGTGTACACGACCTGCCTACCATCAGGGGATATATCGAAGTCAAAAATTGAAATTCCGGGGAGCGCCACCTCACTCCTGCCCGAACCGATCTCCGCGCGCCAGAGTTCCGCGCCGGAAGAATCCTCCCGCCGCAGGAGGTAATAGAGTAGGCGGGCGTCGGAGCTGAACACCGGGGAAGAAGGTGCGTCAACAACTTCACCCTCTGAAGAAAGTGGCCGGTCGCCGCTACTGTTGTGAATCCAGATGGCGCTTTCGTAGGCGCCGTCCGAGGTGATGAGGGCGCGCCCATCCGGCTCCACGGCAATGCCATCCTGCTGGGTTGGGCCGAAGGTGATTTGCTCTGGCTGGCCTTGCGGAAAGCGCTGCCGCCAGATGTGGCTTTCTCCGTTCACTATGGCGGTGAAATACATCCAGCCATCCGGCGACCACCCGGCGGAGGTACAGGCTCCGGCCGGACCAACGGGACGAGGCGAGGTTTGGCGCAGCAGGTTGACCAGCCGGCACCGGGCCCAACCACCGTGATCATTCATCTCTACTACCAGGGCCCAGCGGTGGTCCGGCGATGGGAACGAGGAATGGACCATTCCGCGCTGGTGCGGTGGAAAATAGATGTCAAGCACGTCTGCGCGGCTGGCGGTCGAAGTGACCACTCCCAAATGGATTCCAGACCGAATTTCGGAAAAAAGCAGTCGATTTGAATCCAGCCAGACGAGCCCCGCAGCATTATTGAGCAGAAGATGGGATTCGCCTCCCAGCGCTGACACCTCGTAGGTGGAGAATCCCGAGGCTTCCAATACTGTGTACGCGATCTCGGAGCCGTCCGGGGAGAACGCCAGTCCGTATTTTGGCCGATCATCATTGGTCACTCGCCTGGCTTCGCCGTCGGGCAGCATTTTCACGTAAATCGGGTCGGTCGTGAGGAAGGGATTCCCGCCGCGGATGAATGCCAGCATGCGTCCATCTTTTGAGAGGGCCGGGGCCACAGCCGAATCTGTAAAGTCGGTGAGCTGCGTATACGCGACCTCCGGCGTGCGATGCCGGGGCTGATAGAAGTGGAGGCCGATGCCGCCAAGCGCCAATGCCAGGCACGCTCCGGCTGCCACATACCAGTACCCGCGAAGGCGCTTCTTGCTGGAGGGCGAAGCAGCGGAGGGGGTCGCTTCTGAGGGAAACTGAGAAGGCGAGTCGACCGGAACCAGAGATACCGGTGCGACGAACCGGTATCCCATTCCGGTTACTGTCTGGATGAAATGAGGGTCGCCTGGATCATCACGCAGAAGGTATCGAAGCTTGCGAATTGCGGTATTGATGCCGTGTTCTGTATCGACGAACACCTGGCTTGACCAGAGTCGTTCAGCGATTTCCTGGCGGGTGACCACCTGCCCATCTCGCGAGGCCAGCAGGATCAGCAACTCCATAGGCTTGCGCTCAATGCGGAGTGGATGGCCATCCCGAGAGAGTTGAAAGCGGCCGCAGTCAAGCCGAAAACCGCCGAATTGAAGGATCGAGCCGGACAGGACGCTGGGCAAGGAACCCTCCTGCGCCGAATGAGATGTCCAAGTATGCCACAGGAAACAGATAGTTTGAAACGAGTTGCGGGTTTATCAAAACTTTATCTCTTGCTTTACCACTGGATCATTGACCTCGGAGGGCGAAAGGAGATTAGCTTCGGCCAGTAGCCGGCGAATCCCGGCCTAAGGAGGAGCGGTATGAGGTCGAAAATGTGGAAGCTGATGTGTGGCGCCGGGGTTGCGGCCGTTGTGTGGGCCATGGTTCCGGGTGCTGGGGCAGAGTGCGGATTTCCAAACAAGCCGATCAAGACGATGAGCTGGCAGATCCCGTTTCCGGGAAATCCCGCGCTGGTCCGCACAGGTGTTGACGTCGGTGACGGGCCGCCAATCGTCGGGATGTGGCACGTGATATTCAAAGCGAAAACGCAGAACGGGGTGGCGATTCCCGTCAGCGGAGGGGTGGTGATCGACAACGCCGTGGTGGTATGGCACAGGGATGGAACGGAGATCATGAATTCCTCTCGTTCCGCGCAGGACGGGAACTTCTGTCTGGGCGTGTGGAAGCGCACAGGAGAACGAACCTTTTTGCTGAATCACATTCCGTGGCAGGGGAATGTGTATGATCCGACGGCACCGGCCAATGCGATTGGCAATCCGCAGGAAGGTGTACAGATTATCGAGAAGATTACGCTGAGCCCGAATGGGAATTCCTACTCCGGGACGTTTACCCTGCATGCGTATGACACTTCTGGAAATGTCTATACGTGGTTTGCCGGCGTGCTTTCAGCAGAACGCATTACCCCGGATACTCCCTTTAGCAGCCTGTTCTGAAGGTGATGCGGTGCATGGTGGCCCCAGGTTCCAGAAATGGGCCTGGGGCTGCTTGATTCGGGTCGCTTTAGTTTCTCCATTTGATGTTGCAGCCGAGGCTGGGGCGCTGGTCTGGGTTGACTGGTTTGCCGGCGATTACGGCGTCGAGGGCGGCGCGGAGGTCGTGGCCGGTGATGGGGACTTCGTTGCCGGGGCGGCTGCCGTCGAACTGTCCGCGATAGACGAGCTTCACGCTGCTGTCGAAGAGGAAGAGGTCGGGCGTGCAGGCGGCGCGATAGGCGCGGGCGACTTTCTGGGTTTCGTCGTAGAGATAAGGGAAGGTGAAGCCGGCTTCGCGGGCCTGTTCGGCGAGGCTTTCCGGCGAGTCGTCGGGATTGGCGGTGGCGTCGTTGCTGCTGATGGCGATGATGCCCACTCCTTTGCCCTGGTAGTC
>JBAUHD010000511.1:0-36588 GCA_049680085.1 Acidobacteriaceae bacterium | reverse complement strand
AAAGTGCTGCCCTGCGGCCACTACACCACCGGCGAGACGCCCTATAAATTCATGGACGGCTGGTATCTCGGCTCATTTGTCCACTCCGCCTTCCGCCACTTGGCCGAGCAATCCCCGCAACCCTGATTCCGGCCCGCAAAAAACAGGCTTCCCCTGGCCTGTCTCCCCGGACCATTCCCATACCGTCAAACTTTTTCTTAAAAATCAAGAACTTCCATGATCTAGCCCTTGCCGAATCTGCTAGACTGATTCCGCGTCAGGTCCGAACCGGATTCCTGCAAGTTTTTGTGATTGCAAAGTCTCCGTTTCCCTCCAGCGCAATCCAGAAGCAATTCAGAACAGGAAACAGCAACACAATGGAACAAGGTACTGTGAAGTGGTTTAACGACGCCAAGGGCTTCGGTTTCATCTCCCGCCAGAACGGGGAAGATGTCTTCGTGCATTACTCCGCCATCTCTTCGAGTGGCTTCAAGAGTCTGCAGGAAGGTCAGGCCGTGCAGTTCAACGTCGTGAAGGGGCCGAAGGGTTGGCAGGCATCGGACGTCCAGCCTCTCTAAATGACGCACGCAGTTCAAATACGTTAACTGGAGATTGACCAGGAGGGGCGGGCGCAAGCTCGCCCCTCCTGCTTGAATATTTTTGCCGCGCCCGCGGACCTCTGCCGCCGCCATGCGGATTCCCTGTGAGCGCCCTCCGTAAACGCGGCGCTCTCCAATCTAGGGTTCGCAGCCTGCACTCTTCTTCGCCGAGTGATTGCAAACTCGCCTTCTCAAGCGTTTCCCAATTGCCCGCGCCGGCAGTCCACCAACCCGGATTCCCTTTGCTATACTGACTGAGGTTGTGGACGATCTGTTCGCTTTCGGCGGCCCTGTTGCCTGAGCGCGGCCAATCGCAACATACCCCTCCAGCGGTCGCCCAGACCGCTCCTTGGTTTCACCCCAAGGCCAGATAGCTCAGTGGTAGAGCGCGGCCCTGAAAAGGCCGGCGTCGGCGGTTCGATCCCGTCTCTGGCCACCACCTTTTCGATTCACCCCGTCTCGCCTCGTCCCGTTATGCCTCCAAGCGCTTGATTTTTATAGAAAACTCGTCTCATTTCGTCCCGCCATATCCCTTGACATCTCATATACTCTGGGGGCAACTCAGCTTTCTGAAGATGTGTTGCCCCTAAGCCTCGTATTCAAATTCGGAATGCAAAGCTGGGCTTTAGGCCCGTGAAGCAAGCAGTGAGGGCAAAGAATCGACCTCGCGGAAACAGAGGAAGGCAAGGACACTGCGGACAAAAACGCCAGATTGGTTGATACTGGCGAAGCGCCCAATTCATCGTGACTAAAAGGCCGTACAAGTTGGCCGACGGCAGGATATCTATCTGGAGATTGCTCCTGCGGGCGAAAATACTGGCGCTTCAAATACAAGCGCTCAGGAAAAGAGAAATGGGTTTCACTGGGCGTATATCCCGAAGTGAACCTGGCAGATGTTCGTGGCAAACGTGACGAATGCCGCAGACATCTGAGACAAGACATCGATCCTAGAGTGGCCCGCAAGGCCCAAAAGTCGGCACGCGCCAGCGGGACTGCGAATAGTTTTGAAGTTATTGTTCGGGAATGGCTTAAGGAGTACATTGATCCGAAAGCGGAGAGCCATCGCAAGCGTGTCTATGTGCGGTTCGAGAATGATATCTTTCCATACTTAGGCAATCGCCCCATCACGGAGATCACTCCCACGGAGTTCTTGGATGTGATCCGGAAAATCGAAAACCGCAACGCAAAGGACACTGCCCATCGAACCTTCGGAAGTTGCGGGCAGGTGTTTTGATATGGCGTTGCCACTGGCCGATGTGAAAGGGACATCACAGGCGAACTGCGCACGGCCAAATGGCAGGACGTTGATTTGGACGAGGCGGAGTGGACCCTTAAACTCTCGAAACGCGACGCATCCAAATCACGACGAGAAGATATAGATGACTACTTGATTGTGCCTCTGTCGCTCCAAGCAGTGAAGATCCTACGAGCCACTCACGCGTTTACCGGCGATGATATGTATGTCTTCCCGGGCGGGCGCGATCTCAATCGTCCTATGAGCGAAAACGCAATCCTCGCAGCGAGGCGACGGATGGGCATCCCGAAGGACCAGATGTGTGGGCATGGTTTTCGTGCCACGGCGCGGACAATCTTAAGGCAGGAACTTAAAATCCGAGAGGATATAATTGAACACCAACTTGGGCATAAGGTGATCGACCCCAACGGCCGTGACGGTTCGCAAGATGCTGGAGTATGCGGTGCCTCCCGGGCTACCGGCGGCAGCAGCAGATCAGAAAACTACCTGGCCAGGAGCCAAGCGCGATTGAAGTGCGCCTGATGAATCTCGCGCCCACCTTGCTCAAGCTGGCACTGCCAGACTGCAAGGATGGTTCCGTCTTTCGCCTGCACAACGGAAGGGTACGAAACCTGCCGAGAGCTATGGGTATCCGCCAATACCTTTGGATCGGACCAGGTTCGGCCGCCATCTGAAGAAAGCGCGACAGTCAGCGGCGTTCTTCCCGTAGGAGAGTTGTCCCAGACAGCCACGATGTCGCGCAGTCCGTCGAGTTTCCAAAGCGCTGCGGGCGAGTTGTGCGCTGTAAGAGCACTGGGCACCGGCTTACTCCAGGTGAGGCCTGCGTCGTTGCTCCATGCCTGATAAAGTCTGGTGCCGGAAGTGCGCATCAAGGTCATCAGCCTTCCATCGGCAAGCACCACGGTCGCGGGTTCATCCAGTCCCGCAGTGGCATGGGGCGATGTCTTAGGAATCTCGGCGTACATGTCTCCTCCGGCGCTCCAGGTTTCTCCGTCATCAGTCGAGCGCAACACACCCGACTTGATGTTCATTTCTCCTTCCGTAGCTGGCGGCATGTTCTTTTCAGCCCATGTATCCCAGGCGTAGCCCATAACCAGGGTGCCGTCAGACAGCCGATGGCCCTGATGGATTTTGCCCGCGATGTAGCGGTGAGGTGTCTTCAGGAGAACCTCATGGTCCCAATGGATGCCGTCGTCGCTGGCCCGCATATAGATGAGGCTATGGTCGATCTTTCCCGGCTCGGGCACGGTAGTAGAAAACGCAAGAACCCGGCGGCCGTCGACGAGCAGATTGGGATCCGCATCCTCAGCGCCGGGATGATCGAAGAGCACCGCAGCTCTGGACCACTTCTTTCCGCCATCGTCAGACACGCTGAATGCAATTTTCAACTTGGCAGGTTTTTCCGCAGTTTCCACCGAGAAGACACACACCAGGCGTCCGGACGCAAGCCTGGTGATAACGGGGTAAGCATTTAACGTGAAGCCCTGCGCATCGGACGGCGCAAGCACTCCGGTTTTAAATTCCGGCTGCTCCGCTTGCGACACGCTGCCCACCAAGAACACAACCACGCAACACATCGCTAACCGCCTGAAGAACTTCGTCAGCATCTCATCCTCCCACTTAAATTGCTGTCCACCCGCCATCGACCGCGAGGTTTTGCCCGGTAACGTATCGTGACGCTTCCGACGCGAGGAACACGATGGCTCCCCCGATGTCCTCCGGCTCCGCCATCCTGCCCATGGGTGTCCGGCGCGAATAATTTACGGCGAACTCGGGCGGGGTGTCTTCGGTCTTCATGCCGCCGGGCGAGATACAGTTCGCGCGCACGTTATACGGTGCGAGAAAAGAGGCCAGATAGCGCGTCAGTCCGATCATGCCTCCCTTGGCGAAAGCGTAATTCACGGGATTCGTAAGAGGGGTTCCCTCGTAGATGGAGAAATCGGGGCCGACCATGCCATAGATGGAGGCGATATTAATGATGGCTCCTGAACGCCTCTCCTGCATTGGCTCAGAAAATATCTGGCTGGCCAGGAACAAGCCGGTGGAGTTCACGCGCATCGTCTCTTCCCACTCCTGTGCGCTCGTATGGCGAAGATCGCCCCCCGCGCGCGCAACTGCGTTGTTCACCAGCACGTCCAGCTTTCCATGCCGCTGAAGGATGCTGTCGCGCAGGGCACGGATCGAAGTCTCCGAGCCAAGGTCCAGTTGCCCAGCGTGCACGTGCAGCTCTTCCTCATTCAGTTGCCGGGCGCAGCCTTCGCATTGGGCGGCATCGCGCGAGGCGAGAATGACCTCCGCACCCGCCTCAGCGAGCGCGCGGACGATATGCCGACCATAGATTCCGCTCCCACCGGTAACGAGCGCGGTTTTTCCATCCAACCGGAAGAACCGGAGGACGCCGCCAGACTGGACCGCTTCACGCATCGTGATCTCCCAAACCGAGCTGGTTCAATGGAATCCGCAGCCTGTGGGCGCGAATCTTCCCCTGGCCCTCCTCGATACTCCAGTGACAGGCAAGAAATTCCTCTGGGCCCAGCCGGAGCAGAGAAGGCTGGCCAAAGCGCAGCGAGGCGAACATTTGCGTCATCGATTGCCCTTCGCGCGTCTGCCGGTGCGTATTGCCCCAGATGACCGCGGTATCCACCACCTTCCAACGGTCTTTCGAAAAATCGACGATGCGGACGTAGATGCCCGGGTCTTCACCCCGGTGCGCGTGGATGGTCAGAAGATATTCGTTCCCAAGCCAGAGCAGGTTCGAGGATTGGCCCATGTGCCCGGTGTCGATTAAAGGAGACCAGGTGTGGCCATTGTCGTGGGAGACGGTGACATGGTTGGTCAGGTGCCTGTCATGCTTGCCGTCATACGCCCAAATCATCACTACCAGCCGGCCGGGCTGCATCTCGCAGATGCGCGTTTCCCACGGCGTAATCTCGCCGGGAGGCAGGAAGAAAGTCCTGTCGTCCCAGGTCTTGCCGCAGTCGCGGCTGCGCAGAACGGCGCCGAATTGCCCGGATGGGTTCGAGCCGTCGGGGAGCTTGTAAAAGCCGGCCGTGCCGAGAAGGTCGCCGGAAGCCGTCTCAATACACGGCCCGGAGTTCTCCAGCAACTCGGGATAACTCCGTTCGATCACCTGCGGGATTTGCCAGGTGCGTCCCTCGTCATGGGAGAACGAAACGAGGTTGTCCCCCGGCTGAAACCCTCCCGTCGCCGGAATTGCGATGCCCTCTTCGAGATCGTCGCGATAGAAACGGTACCCGGTGGCCACCAGCGTGCCATCCCGCAAAACGAGCGGCTTCATCGTGTCCGTCGTCTCCCGGTTGAGGATGGATTTTCCGTAAAGGGGCGTTTCCAGTATCCAGGTCTTTCCGCGATCGCGGGACCTCGAAATATGCGTGGTCCCATTGGGAGCCTCAAAGGCTTCCCCCTGCAGGAACAGCGCGATCAGATCGCCACTGGCGAGCATGGCCACGCCCGGATGATAGCCATGGCGGCTGTGGACATGGGGCATCGGATTGTCGAAGACCATGAGCGATTCGACATATTCAATCAGGTTCAATGTGGTTTCCGAACGTTCCGTTTCCTGCACATTCATCGGCTGGGGCTCCTTTGGGACACGTCCGCATCTACACTTTCCAGCAGCAGGCCATTGCCTGGTCTGCTGGCAGGGTGGAAACGGAGATAGTGGATTCCATCACTGATCCGCTGAGCTTTCACCTCGCCTGCCGACTTCCCATCGACCTTCACATCGCACGCGCCCTGCACTGTGTTCCAGGAGAGAAGGATTTCGTGCCACCGGTTTAGCTCCAGTCTCGTATTCAGCAGCTTTCCCCCTGCTTCAATCCGGAGGTTGAAGACGTTATAGAAGAGATCCTCCTCATCGAAAGGCACTGAGTAATGGTCGGTCAGCCCCACGGTATCCCCTTGAAAATCGCTTTGGATCATGAGCCGCAACCGCAGCGTGCCCTGTTTGCCCGAAGGGAAATTCCACACTGCGCCTGAAGGCCAGTCGCTGCTGGCGCGCCGAATCGCAAGCGCGCGCACGGAAGACTGACCAGGGACTACTACCGGTTCGACTCCATGCACGCCAAAGATCGACCAGTCATCCGCGCCCTGCTGGAAATCGCTATGCTGGGTAGTTTCGTCCAGCCAGCGCGGGTCGAGGCGATACATGGCTCGCGCCTTTCCCGTCTCTACCCAGGTGGAAAACACAACGTCACCGTTGCGCGCCACCACAGGAAAGGGATACGCGGCCCCCCAGTCGCTGTCGGAGGGCGGGGGATCCTTCCGCAGCGGATCGCGTATGACCTCACGATATCCAGTCCAAGTGCGTCCTTCATCGGAAGAGACTGCTCCGTGGAGTACGTGTCTTCCCCCATAGGCATAGGGGTAACGCAAACATTCGTTCCACAGCAGAAGAATCCTGCCATCGTTGAGCCTCACCAGCGCCGCGGGAGATTCCGATGAGGTGATCGAGGAAGGTGTGGGAGCGCTCCAATGTATGCCGCCATCCTGGGAATAGGATTCATAGAAGCGGCCCATCTGCGTCCGGATGAGCATCCATACCCGCCCATCCTTCAACTCAATCACCGACGGCTCCACCCCGCCGATTGCGCTCAGATCCGGTGTCGGGATGCTCAACTCGTCAGGAGACTGCTTCCAGGTTTTTCCACCATCGTCCGAGTAGAGTACCGACGAGCTATAAGAGCCGACATAGGTGAACTCTTTGAAGCCTTCCCCGCGATTGCGCCAGTTCCGGGAGGTTGCGTGAGAGATTGGCAAGAGGATTCTGCCGGACCTCAACTGGATGCAAGAGAGCAAATCTCCGGCACTGCCGCTCCAGATTTTCGCCGCCTCTCCCCACGTACTGGCCTTCGCGTCCGACATGACCTGCCAGATATCCAGCATCCTGCTTGGGCGAACCTGAGGCTCGCTGGCCAGCTTCGGCAGGACCCCACCGTTGTTTCCGTCATTGAGGAAGAAGATGTGGACCTTCCCATCTCTATCCGTGAAGGCGTCGAAGTAGCCGAAGGCTCCCATATGTTCCGGGAGCCCGAAGAGCCTCACCGGCGATCCCCAGGTGGCGCCGTCGTCGCTGGAATAGCGCCCCAGTATTTCCTGCGGACGATCCACCGAGACAGAAAGGCCCAGCAACCGCCCATCGCCGAGCAGAACTGGCTTCACCATATTTGCCTGCGTGGAATCGCTGGCGGCAAATCGAGCAACAACCTCCGGCAGGTACATACTATGTGCCGAGACCTCGGCGAGGCAGGAAGAACTACTGGTACCGAGAAAGGCTGCGCCGAGAAGCCCCGTCATCCACACGACAGCGCCGAGAGCGCCCCCCGGGAATAAGGTCCACCACCTCATGGTCGATCGCCCTGCCATTCTTTCCCCCTCAGGAGTCCGTTTCTGGAGCACTTATGATCTGCTTTCGAATATCGACACCTACCTCCTGGCTCCATGCCGCAAGCAGTTTCTCAAACACGGGACCACCGGGTCTTCCGTCGCCAATCGGGACACCGTTCACCCGGGTTACCGGAGCCATGCAATAGGGAGTCGTCGTGACAAATGCCTCATCGGCGGTCAGAGCATCATGGACCTGCAAGTCTTTTTCGACGAATGGAATTCCGAGCCTGACGCACAACTCAATGACGGTCTTGCGGCTGACCCCAAGAAGAATATTGCGAGAAGTGGGCGAATAAACGGTCCCATCCCTTACGAGCAGAAAGTTGGAACCGCTTGTCTCCGTAAGGTTCCCTTGTCGATCGAGGAGCAGCGGCATCGCCGCCGGATCGGCGAGATGCGCTTCTTGTTCCGCCAGCCACCAATGCATCCGGCTCCTGTGCTTGATCTTGGGATCAACGCAGTCCGGCGGAACGTGGCGCGTCGCTGGAGTAACCAGATGCAGACCTTTTTCTAAGAAGCGCCGGAACAACGAAAAGGGCAATGGAAAAGAATGAATGCAAAAGGTCGGCGTGAGCTTGCTGCCCGGAGCGGCTGATCCGGCATACACGAGATTTTCTCCGGGAGTAATAAAGAAAGCGACTGCCAGCTCCGCGGCGGACCCCGCGATCGCATGATTGCTCTGGATCAGTTTCCTGGTGACTTCGCACGCTTCTTCCGCGGAGATAGCCGGCTCAATCCGGGCATATTTGCACGAGTCGTAGAAGCGGCGCACATGGTCTTCCAAACGGTAGGGCTGCCCTTTGAAAGTGCGCAGGAGATCGGTAATCGTCGCCCCCAGCACGATACCGAAATCGTAGATGGAGATGTGCGCTTCGCTAGCCGGGAGAAAACGACCCCGAATATAGACCACCGGTTCCTTAATTGTCATTCCCGTCCTCTCCTTATCCAGTTTTTCCGCCGGCCATGAACGCTCTACTGCAGCGCCCGCTCCACTGCGGCCACCGTCGCATCAATCACTTCATCGGTATGAGCCACCGAGCAGTACCAGCGCCCATCGGGAAGCACCATGATGCCCTCATCCAGCAACGCCAGGGCGAAGTCGCTGTATATTTTGGTGTCCGCGGCCATCAGCTCACGATAGTTCTTTGCCGGCTTCTCCATAAAGGCCAAATGGAAGACAGCTCCATCCCCCGCCGTTACGACCTCATACCCATGACCGCGCAGCAGGCGCTCCAACTCGGACCGCAATCTGTGGCCACGGCGCGACAGGCTCGCATAGACGGCTCCATCGTCCTTCTCCAGCACCTCGAGCGTCGCCTTGGCAGCCGCCAGAACAATGGGATTCCCATTCAGGGTTCCGGCGTGGACCACCTTCCCCTGCGCGATGAGGGTCATGAATTCTTCCTTGCCCGCAAGCGCGCTAAAAGGAAGGCCGCCGCCAATCGCTTTGGCATAGGTCGCTAGATCGGGAGTAGTGCCGTAGAAACTTTGCGCTCCTCCGAGACCCAGGCGAAATCCCGTGATCACTTCATCAAAAATGAGCAGAGCCTTATTGCGCTCCGTAATCTCGCGCAGGAAGGCAAGAAAGCCGGGTTCCGGAGCAATGCATCCGCTATTGCACAGCATCGGCTCACAGATCACGGCGGAGATTTCGTTCCCCTGTTCCGCGAACAGTTTTTCCACGGAGGCACGATCATTCCATTCAGCAACCACGACATCCGAGTGCGCCCGCTGGCCGACGCCCGCGCCTATCGGAGCGCCATTTGCTTCCTCCAGCTCCAGACGACTGGGGTGATAGCCCACCAGCACACTATCTTCCCAACCGTGATAGTGCCCTTCGAACTTCAGGTATTTCGCGCGTCCCGTGCAGGCGCGCGCCAGGCGCAGGGCAACCTGCACGGCCTCAGTGCCGCTGTTGGCAAAACTTACCAGGTCCGCGCAGGGAATGATTCGGACAAGCTTTTCAGCAACTTCAATCTCCAGATCATGCTGAGCGCCAAAGGTCAATTCTTGCGTGGCCTGCGCCGCAATCGCAGAGGCAATTTCCGGGGGAGCATGGCCCAGAATCAATGGTCCCCAGGCAAGGCCATAGTCCAGGTAGAAGTTGCCATCGACATCTGTGACTCCGGCACCGCTGCCATGGGTAAAATAGAGTGGATGGGGCCGGGCGGTGCGACGCATTCCACTCGAAACACCCCCCGCAAGAGAAGCTTGCGCCCGCAGGAAACGCTCAAGTGAGCCATGGGTCCGGGCACCAACGTTCTGCTCGCGGCGCTGGGAATGAAGATGAAGGGCTTTAGTCATAAGGACGCGTTGATTATATGTCGACTGTCGACGGTATGTAAATAGAGATTTACTCGGAAATATTTGCTTTCTCAATTTCTGTGATTAAGAACGTTGCCTCCCCACTGCTGACAATCGGGAAGGCTCGGACTAATCCGACAACTCCAGATTGCGGCGCGGAGAACACCTCTAATGTGTCGCCATGAAGAGAGAGCGTGCGGCCCAATTCATCGCCTTTGTTTACCAGATCGAGCAATTCCACGCTGGGCACGAAGAAGCCGCTTTCTTCCGCGATGAGGGATCCATCGGTGTCGCCATCGCCATAAAAGCGGAACTGAATGGGCGAACATTCTTTTCCTTGGCTGAGAATGCCAAGGTGCACCAGAAGATTTCTTATGCCGCGCTTGAAAATCCGCAAATCGTCCGGCGCAATCCGTCCAGCTCCGCGCGCTTCTGTGTAAAGCCAGGGGATGCCTCGCGAGGACGCGAAGGAGATCGACCGTCCTGCGGGAATGGTGGGATGTCCCCAGATTACGGGTGCGGCGAAGGCCATCGCCGCTGCCCGGGAATTCTCATTTCGAGCGTCATAGCCGACCATGCTAGGCATCAGCAATTTAACTCCCGCGCTGTGCAGATCAAGAAAAAAATCGCCCCGCTCAATAATGGAATGGCCGAGATGAAATGCGATCACCTCGGAAGGACTTCCCTCCTTCTTGCCGGGAAAGAGTCGCGCCATATTGCACCCGTCGAGCGGACTTGTGCGCGTTCCCGCCCACAGCGCGGGAGGATTCGCAGCCGTCACCGCGAGCACATCGCCTCGCATCGTTTGCGGATCGAGTTCATCGCATAGTTCGAGAATCGCGCGAACGCCCTCATATTCATCCCCATGTACCCCGGCCATGATGACCAGCGTTTTGCCCTCTTCCGCGCCCCGCACCAGAATCAGCGGAATGGAAACTCCATGCGAATTCAGGCCGATATCGAGGTCGATATCATGCCGGCTTCCCCGCGCAAACTTTTCCGGTACAAAATTTCCGGCCGAGATCGAGGCCGTTTGTATTTTTGATTTCGTCATGGTCCTCATTAGTAAGCCAGATAGCCCCCATCTACTAGGAGCGTGGTCCCGGTAATAAAACTTGCGTCTTCTGATACGAGAAATGCCACTGCCCTGGCAACCTCTTCCGGCAAGCCTCTACGCCCCAGAGGAGTCACCCGGAGATACTTGCCGCTCGCCCCAGCATCGTGGATATGCTGAACGGCATGTTCGCTGGTTGCCGTCATGATGTCGCCGGGAGCGATGCAGTTGACGCGGATTCCGTGGGTCGCCCATTCGATCGCCATACTCTGCGCCAGCGAAACCTGCGCGGCTTTGGTCGCGCAATAGAGCGCGGCGAACTCCTGCGCGGCATACGCGGCCACCGAGCTGATATGGACGATGCATCCTCCCCGCCGGGCGTCGGCCATGTGCCTGGCAACCGCCTGCGAGCAATACACGGTTCCCTGCAGGTTCGTCCTGACAATACGGTCGATGAATTCCACGGAGCAGGATAGGAGCGGCTGAACCGCGTCGCGGCCGGTAATGCTGGCGTTGTTGACCAGGATATCGATGCGGCCGCAACGGTCGATAACGGTTTGAACAGCCTTCTCCACAGAATCCGGATCGCAAATATCGATTTGCACGCCCACGCCATGGAGAGCCATCGCAGCTTCCTGAGCCTGGCGCATATCAAGCTGTGCAATGGCAATCCGGGCTCCGAGCGAGGCCAGAGTCTTCGCCGTGGCCAGGCCGATGCCCGTGGCCCCTCCGGTAATAAGCGCAATCTTTCCATCCAGGGTCATAGCAAGTCCAAGGGGTAGATAGGCCGCAGCAGCTTCTTGTATGGAAACCGGCGCACATCGGCGGCCGACAGCCCCGGCGTGTCCACTTCAAGAATGCGGCTGGCAATGGGAGCATAGGCGGCGCGATAAGCAATCGCCGACTTCACGACAACGATTTTCAGTCCGGCCGGATCAATGCCGAGCGACCGCAATTGCTGTAGATTCCACATGGGCATGCGGCGCTCGGTCAGCACCAGCAGCACGCCGCCGGTGTCGACCACCGCCGTTCGTCCCTGATCCTCTATCACTCCGTCCCGCATCGGCCCCACATTCCGGTAGATACCATCAGCGATCAGACGGACAGCGCCAGTAATGAGGAGAGGGTCTCCGTGGTGTCGATCGCATTTTGCTCCCACCGTAAATGTCAGACGGTTGCGCACGCCGGCGGCAGCACAGGCTTCTACAGCCGATGGATCGCAAAGCAGCACCAAAGCTCCCTGCGCGTTTTGCCGGATCAACTCGGCCAGCAACACTGTGCCATCCCCCGGCGTGCCCGCACCGAGGTTGTCGCCGATATCAGCCAGCACCGTCAGGCCGCACGGCTGAGAGATCGCCTCCTGCACCGCCTGACCGGGTTGAGGAAGCTCCCAGGAAAAATCCGCGCGATGCTCCCAGACGCGATCAGCCAGCCCTTCGGCAGCCCTGGCGGCGGCTTCCCCGGTTTCCGCCACGGCCACTACGGAAAATCCCGCTTCAGGAACATCGGTGTAAGGAAACCCGGCAAAGACGCTTACGCAGCTCACTTCTTTCTGCCGCTCTAGAACATGCGCGTCTTCGATCACTTCCCGCATTGGCGACCTGTCCGTGCATTGCGACAGGATGTGCGGCAACATGGGCCTTCTCACCAGCGCCATGTGAGGGCGCCAGCCATCGGCGATCCAGCGGTGAAGAAGCATGGCCGCCTCCTGACCGCGCTCTACCTGATCGACGTGAGGGTAGGTATCATAGCCCACCAGGATATCCGCCCAATGCACCATTGCTTCCGTGAGATTGGCATGGAAATCAAGCGTGGTGACAAGCGGGACCTCCGCGCCAAGGACCTTTCGGACGCGCCGCAGAATCTCTCCGTCGGCATCGGCGTATTGCTCGGATACCATCGCTCCATGCAGCGAGAGCAGCACGCCATCCAGCTTTCCCGCCGCACGCATCCTGCTCTCAAGCTCCCCGCATAGCGTCTCGAATGCCTGCGCAGTGACTGCACCGGATGGCATCCCCCAGGCCATCATAGTGGGAACCATTTCCCATCCCCATTTTTCGGCCCCGGAAAGGAAGCCAGCCATCTCGGAGCAGGTATCTCGCCAGTGCAGCTCTACCTCCTGCCCATAATCGAGCCGGCTTTCCGCGAATCGCTCCACTGTCATGGGCTGGGAAAAGAAGGTGTTCGACTCGTGATAGATTCCGCCAACTGCGACGCGTATCATGCATCCTCCTCCAGCAGGGAGATGTTAATGTCGTCTGCGCAAATGAGATGGTCCGGATTGCCTTCGATTGCTGCCTGCAGAGAAGCGGCATCCTTGAATCCGTGCCCGCTGACGATGCAGACAACTGTCGCACCCCTTTGCAGTTGTCCCTGGCGATGGGCTCGAAGACAACCGGCGAGCGCGGCGGCTCCAGCCGGTTCCGGCCAGATCCCTTCTTCCTGAATCATCCTGCTCTGCGCCTCCCATACCTCCTCATCGCTCACCGCGATTCCCCAACCCCCGCCCCGGCGCAGCTCGGCCAGTGCGCGCCCGGCATCGATATCGAAGGGAACAGCCAGTCCGCTGATGCGCGTTGTGCTGCTGACAGGCAGGATTTCCTCTCTGCCTTGTTCATAAGCCGAAACCACCGTGGCGCAGCCGGCGGGCTGCACCGCGTGAATCTTCACTTTCGGGCATCCGGCGGAATGAAACCCTCGCGCAATCGCCGTAAAGAGCCCTCCGCCTCCGACCGGCACGAAAACGTGACTGGGAGGATCGTCGATCTGGGCAAGGATCTCTCCTGCAATCGCCTCCACGCCGGACATGCCTTGTGGGCAATGGCGATATGCTGAGACAATCAAGGGCGCTCCCGAAGCCTCAGTCACCGCCCGCAACCGGCGGTAGACACTCGCGGTCACTTCGGGCGAGGTAATGAATTCCTTCACGCGAAAGATCCGCGCGCCATGCGCCTGCATCTGCATAAGTTTCCCAGCGGGCGCATCTTGATTGACAAAAATCGCGCACCGCATCCCATAGCGCGCACTATAGGCCGCCAGCGCCGAGCCCGTATTGCCGGAAGATGTCGCCAGGCACGCGGTCTTCCCCTGTCGCAGCCAATGAGCCAGCTCCGCCGCCACAAAACGGTCTTTGTACGACCCGGTGGGATTGCACATCTCCAGCTTGAATAAAATCCGGGCTCCCAGATCGGGGCCGATCCGAACGCTTTCCACCAGAGGCGTGTTCCCCTCGCCCATGCTCACAATCGCACTCAAAACAGAACATCCCCTTGTCCAATTTGCCTGCCCAGAAACCCTTCCTCAAGGCGCCGAATCGCGCAGTCGATATGCCGCTGCCCGCCGCGCAAGGTGAAGATGCCGTGCCCCGGAAAGAGTCCATCAATCTCTAGTCCGCTCAGCTTCGGCAAATCCTTCCGATAGCCTTCCATTCCGGATCCATCGGCGTTGATGACTCCGAGGACGCCGCCATAGAAGACGACGTCGCCGGCAAAAAGCCATTTCTCCGAGCGCATTTGCGTGTAGTAGCAAAAGGAATCCGGGCTATGCCCGCGAATATGCAGCGCGGTGAATTGAATGCCCGCGGCGGTGAAAGTCTCTCCGTCACTCACGCCTTGATCGACCGGACAAGGACGCAGCCTGTAATCCGCTGGATAGATTCCCTGCTCGCGTGCGCGGCGCAGTCCGATCGCGGCCTCGTCCCCACTTTCCAAAATTGGCTGGCATACGGCAGGAGCGATGACCTTACATCCATAGGCCTCTCGGATCTGGCTTGCGCCTCCGCAGTGATCCAGATGTCCGTGAGTGAGAAGCAGGGCGACGACCGTTTCTCCGGGAAGCTCCCTTTCCACGTTTTGCAAAAGCGGTTTGATCGGATGCCCTGCACCAGCATCAATGAGCACCAGGCCTTTTTCTCCACGCAAGGCATAAACGTGGCAATCGAGCTGACCGCCCAGCCCGAATTGCAGGCTAGCCACCAGGTTAAGCTCATCCGCGATTCTCATCGTCGACAGTATACCGGATATTGGTTAAAAATCGACCTCATATTTAAATTAAAAATGCTAGACATATTCTCGGTGTTTATGTATTCTGTCGACTGTCTTCTGAAATACGGCGATGCTGGGAGACAAATTTGTATCGATCTTTAAATCCATAATGTCTTGGGAGAACTATCAATGTCCAAACTGAGCGGTGTCATTCCCCCCATCGGTACTCCTGTAACTTCTTCAGGATCAGTTGATGAGGCTGCTCTTCGCCGCTTGACGCGCTATCTGTTGGATGCGGGGGTAAACGGAATCCTCGCCAACGGAACCATGGGCGGCTTCGCTTTTCTCACGGACGACGAACAGATTCGCGCCGTTTCCATCGTCGTATCCGAAACCGACGGGATGGTTCCGGTTATGGGGGGAATCGGTGAGACGAGTACCTCCAGGGCCATTCAAAAGGCAAAACGGATTGTAGCGGAAGGGATCACCGATCTCACCATCCTCACCCCTTATTACTTTTTTGCCTCGCAAGAACATCTTTATGCGTATTTCTCTGAAATTGCGGCCACCGTCGATCTTCCAATCTATCTCTATGACAATCCGGTGATGACCAAGAACTCCATCCATCCGGAGACTGTGGCGCGCCTGCGGGAAGATATCCCCCACATTGTGGGCATTAAAGAAAGCAATCAAGATTGCCTCAATCTCCAGAGAGTAATCGAACTCAATAAATCTGATTCTTTCTCCATTCTTACAGGCAGTGAGCACTTAATCGTTGTGGGATTGCAGATGGGCTGTGACGGATTTATCGGAGGACTTCACAATATCTGCCCCCATATCGCCGTGGCGCTTTACCGCGCATTTCAGAATGGCGATTTGGAAGGCGCACGTCAATTCCAGCGTGACCTGATGGCGACCTTTGAAGCTCTCAAGTATGGCAATATCTGGGGAGGGTTTGATGAGTCGTTGCGACATCTTAACATCGCTAACTGCGCAACCGGAGCACCCTATGTTACCAAGCTTACGGCTGAAGAAGCAGATAAGGTCGACGGCATTATTGACCGATACGTCGGGCCATATCTGCTCGCCGCTAAGTCATAGCCGTGAGGCTTGTAAAGCGCTCAGGAACGTTATACCTGACCGATAGGTGCTCAAGCATGACCTGCTCGGCAGCCTTGGTGGATTTTCCTTGAATAAAGTCATAGAGCGGACGATGAGAATCGAGAACCATGCGTATCCTGTCACTGCGCAACAAAGTGCGCACAGAATGCGCGAAGAGGGGAGCCGTCAAGCTAGTAAGGATTTTTTCCAGATACTCATTCCCGCTATAGCTCCAAACCGTACGATGAAACTCAAAGTCGACGCGCATCGAAAGTTTGGTGGGTGTAGGCTCGGAGCTTTCCATCACCAGAATCAGCTGCTCCAGTTTTTTGTCACGTGGTGCGGTAAGGTTCTTGTGCGCCAACCGAAGAGCTTCCGCCTCCAGCACAACCCGCAAGCTATTAATTTTCTGAATATCTTCGTCGTCCAGGCTGACAACAAACATGCCACGTCGAGGGATGTTCAGGATGAGGGACTGCTCCTGCAACTGCTGCAGCGCTTCGCGGACCGGGGCCCGGCTTACGTGCAGTTCACGCGCAAGCTGACTCTCATTGAGTCGCTCACCGGGCTTAATTTTTCCGCTCAGAATTGCGTCCGTCAGAATCTCGACGGTGCGGTCCTTTAACGTTTCATTTCCCTTGATGGGCTGGAAAGTGGAATTTATCATGAGCGACCTACGATCTGGCTTCTGCCGACAGGCGTTCTTAACGTAAATCGCAAACCATCAGTTGTCAAGAGGTTCATGGGGTGCAACAAAAACCGTCGACGAAGAGCATCCAAAATCGTCGCGCCCGCTCAGATTAGTTTTACAGATTAACCCGCCAGCCTGGCGAGATTTACCGGAGGGTTTTCATGAAGGATGGAGTCAGCCGCAGAACGTTCTTGAAGGGGGCTTCGGCAGTGGCCGCGATTATGCCTGTTAGCAGGACGATCTCTGCTCTCCCGACGCTCAAGTCTACTTCATCGAGCACCCGATCGTCCGGGGCCGCTCCGGAAATGACTGAGATTCCGGAGTACATGGTCTATGCCCAATTGCCCGATGGCAGGCTTATAGGAATCCTGGGAGCCATCAGGAACGGTCACACGGCCGCGTGCTTCTCCGAGGATCAGGGTACAACATGGAGCGCGGTCCAGCCGCTGTTTCCTCTCGATGAATCCATCGGCGGCTGGTCGCTGCACAATGCTTTCCTCGACCACGATGGCGAACTCCAGTTGATCTATACCAACGACGCAAACACAACCCGCCAGGGTAAATCTCTTTACGAGATTCACTACGACATCTGGCATGTTCGCTCACGGAATGGACGGACAGGTTGGAATCCTCCGGTCAAGGTATGGGAGGGATATGCCGGTTCCCTGCTCTCCTTCACCCAGCTCAAAAACGGCCGGGTGTTGCTGCCTTTCTGCTTCCTCACCCAGCGCTCATGGGCCAAGCGAGGAGAAGGATTCCAGCAATTTACATACATGGGACGCTTCAGCTCGACAGCCACTTACTCCGATGACAACGGTCAAACCTGGCACACCTCTCCCGATGTACTCAGCGAGCCTACCCCGGACCTATATGCCGACGGCGGCATTGAGCCCATCGTTTTGCAGATGAAGGACGGCCGCGTCCGCATGATAATCCGCACGCAGGACAACCGCTTTTTCGAATCCTTCTCCGAGGATGGGTCGCGCTGGAGCCATCCGTTGCCTACCTCGATTCTGTCTTCTGATTCCCCGTGTAGCCTGACCCGCCTGCATGACGGACGCGCGGTGATGCTATGGAACAATACCCAGCGATTCCCCTACGCGAATGGGGGGCGCGCCGTGCTCCATGGCGCTATTTCCGATGACGACGGCCGCACCTGGCGCGGATATCGGGAAGTTGCCGCCAACCCGCTTGCGATCGAACCACCACCGCCCAACGGGGACCATGGCGTAACCTACACCGTCCCCACGCTTACAAAAGAAGGCAACTTGGTAACCTCGCTAAGTACAGGCCCTGGCGGAGGGGAGTATCTCCTGCGAGTCGATCCCGAATGGCTGTGTGCGACGGCATATTCCGCCGATTTCTCCAAGGGATTGGCAGGGCTATCTACCTACGGCACGCGCGGTGTCGGTCTTGTTCCCGATCCGCTCCGTGCCGGCCGCCAGGTATTGGGAATTGCACATCCTGATCCGTCATGGCCTGCCGGAGCAGTGTGGAACTTTCCCGCCGGAACCAGTGGCGAAATGCGGATTCGCCTTCAGCTCACTCGAGAGTTTGGCGGTGGTGTTCTGGGGCTTACAGACCACTTCTCGCCACCCTTCGATGAGCAGGATGTCTTCTACAATCTCTTCAATTTCGAGATTGGCCCAAAAGGTGCCCTGCCGCATGGAACCCACATCGAGCCTGGCCAATGGAACGAACTCAACTTGAGGTGGGATTGCGATGCCGGCGAGTGCAAGGTCACTTCCGGTGGACGATTCCTGGCCACATTGCCCTTACTGCGCAAGATGACGCCTGGACCGTCGTATCTGCGCTTGCGGTCTATCTCACCAGGTGCCGATCGCGGCGGAATGTTAGTGGAGACGGTTGAAGTTCACGTCAGCTAGCTGACCTATATTGCTATCTATCCAATCTCCACACGGGGCTGACGGACTGCCAACCCCGCTTTCGCCAGGAAGTTCACACTCGTTAGTGCGAAAGGCAAACCTTTACCCAGGAATAGATAGCAGAAGCCATCTCCCGATAACCTGCCGGCGCCGGGTGAATGCCGTCAATAACGCGATTGACTTCCTCCGGGTTTTCTGCACTCCAGGTCGCGGGCCGCGTCACGAAGTCATGCGCGGCATCTAGCGAAAGATAAGCCGGTATAAGGTACGTGTTCTCGCTCTCCCGGCCTCCATAGTGCGCAATCAACCGTTCTACAAAGCGGTGCTGGTTACGCCGATACTGCCAACGCGTCATCCGCTCTGACCCCTTGTAATGACGAAACCCATCCTGAGAGGCCGATGGAGGGATAACCAGGAAAACGCCGACCTTCGTCGATGCGTTGTATTTGTGCACCATATCGACAAGCTGATCGAGATAAGAGAATATTGTGTCCGTGGTCGAATCAATCGTATCATCCGTCGCGCGAGCGATATCGTTTGTGCCAAGAGCAATGGTCACAAAATCAGGCGCTTTGTGATTATTGAACTGTGCGCAATATCGACCAAAATCAAGTTGTTTCTTCCCGTCCTCAACATAGACAAAGGGGCTCCCGGTTTCTTCCCCTTTGAAGTAGCCGGACCGCGAGAGTGGGCCGGTGCGCGTGACAAATGCTTCCGCAGTCCACCCACTATACCCCTCATGGCGGTTCGCTCCCTGTGCCGGACTGTTATTCGGACCCCGTGAGCCGATCAGATGAAGGGATGGCCCATCGGCCCCACTCGCCAACTCCAGCAGACGCCCGGTATATACAGAAGCTTCCGTCAAGCTATCGCCGATCGCAAGCAGCGTTACCGGATCACCCGCCTTGGCGGAAGCGACGGCTACATGGAGAGTAGAGTGGGCCCGCGCGACTACCTTGTTAGTTTCATCGCGGACCTCCAGGGTAAGTGGATATTCGCCTTCTTCCTCGCTAGCGGGCGTATACGCCCAGCGATCCTCAAACAGCATCCCCTTCTGGCAATTCACTTCAAATGTATAATTCTTTGAATTTGACGTGAGAACAACATTATCGAAGAAAATATTTGTTTCAACATTGGCGACAGCATAGATCGCTCTGGGGAGAATAAGCCTCACCTGCCCAGGAACATCCGCGGTTTCCGCAGGAACAGCCTGCGACTTTGCCATGGGAATAAAAGCGCATGCAGCCAGCATTGTGATCATGAATATGCTCAAGTGGGATTTGTCTACCATATCGTCCAACCTCCATCTACGTTGAGGATGTGTCCAGTTACATAGGAGGCCTCATCCGAGGCCAGATAAAGTACCGCGCCAGCAACTTCATCCTGACGGCCAACGCGGCCCAACGGAGTCCGGGATGCGAGCAGCTTCATCCATGCAGGATCTTCGGCCTGTTGCTGAGGATGAGGGAAGGCGCCCGGAGCTACGCCGTTCACGCGTATCCTGCGCGGCGCCCAGTAGACCGCTAGGTAGCGCACCATCTGCTCCAGAGCCGCTTTCGACACCCCATATTCCATGGGGTTGGGCTTGATATGCTCCGGATAGTTGCGCGGGTCGGGCGCAATCTCTCCATACATCGAGGAGAAGAAGATGATGCTTCCACCATTGTTCATCCTGGCACTTGCTTCCCGCGCAAGTAGAAACGAGCCGGTCACATTTACATGGAGCGCCTTGTCGAGGTCGGCGGCGCTTAGTTCCTCGACCAGATCCCCAATGCTGAGATAAGTGGCATTGACTAAAACATCCAACCTGCCCATCTTTTCCATGGCATAGCGAACAGCGCTTTTGATAGAAGACTCATCCGCGACATCAAGTACCGTGCCATCGACCGTGCCCCCGGGCACGGCCTGCCGCAATTCTGTTACGCGCTGCTTGACGGCATCCGCATTAATATCGGCAATCACCACGTCCGCGCCATGTTGCGCGAGTCCCAGGCAGCTTGGTGTCGAGAGATAACCTGCGCCTCCCGCTACAAGAACCCCTTTATTCCTGAAATCAAACATATCGTTGCCTCCAACCATTGCTCAAAGTTCTATTTCCGCTAATGCGATCCTTTGCCCGCCTTGGGCACGGCTACGAATGCCCGCGATAACAATTTTCATCAACTCGACAGTTTCAGCGAACGAGTAGGGCTCTTGTCCCGACCTCAAGTAATCCACAAAGGATGCCAACTGTGCCTTGAATGCGAAAAATGAGTCACAACACTGCATATTCAAGGCACCCTTGGTTCCATAAAGAGAAACGCATCCGAAGGATCCATCCATATCTTTCATGGCTGCAATCACAACATCCACATGAGCGTCGTGAAGCAGATGGACTACCGCGGCCTCTTCTGTCCCTGTAATGGTTATTTCCTTCCAGCCATATGTGGGAAGGAATGGATAGACTGCCTCCAAAGCGTGAATTCCATACCGCTCCCATGAGCGACAGGTCGTTGCGGTAACAAACCGAAGGCTCCCAAGTTTGTCTGGCTTGTCGCGGCCAGCCATGAACTCTTTCGCATAACGCATGCAACTGGAGGACAGAAAGTGTTTGCCCTCCTCGTGCCAGCGCACAAATTGCCGCAGATGATTCACGCTCAAGGTAAGCGGCTTATCAATCAACACGGGAATGCCCTCCTCAATGAATGGCCGCGCGCGCTCCAAGTGCTCATTGCCTCTATCGGTGGGGATCACAACCGCATCCACATGCCCAATAACATCCCCCGGGCTGGAAACAACGTAAGGGATGCGGCTTACTCGCGCTACCCTCTTTGCGTCTTCAGGATCATCGCACCAGATATGGGTAACGCGCGCACCTACAATACCAAAGTTGCGTTTAGGCTCCCCGGCAAGATATTCGCGAATAACTGCATTGGGGCACTCGGCGAGCACGCCGGGATCGTAACCATTGAAGATGGCGCTCCAACTGTATGGGTGGTCATCTTCTTCAACTTTACCCACGAACGCCAACTTGATATCGTCGGCGTGTGCAACGAGCGGGGAAGTTCTCTTGGTTTCCTTGCTTTTCTCCATGAATGTCTTTTGTCCTGCGGAACCACAGCTATGACTTGTAATTGGCGGGATATACTCCTTGTCCGTCGAAGAACTCTTTCACACCTTTCATTTGCTCATCGGTAAATGCAACTTGCGGCGGGCGGAGGAAGCGGCCGCAAACCCCGAAATATTCGAGCGTGGCATGCCAGAAAGGTATGCTATACCGCTCGATAAACGGATAGTCATAGCGAGTGGTGACCTGTGCTGCCTTCTTAATATCGTCTTGCTGGATTGCGCTCCAGAACTTCATGGAAATATCGGGTGCAAAGCTGGTGTAGGTGCTGAAGTAAGACTTCGCGCCATAGGGATACCCCACCAGATATCGGTTCTCCGCACCGCCGCCGAAGATATTGAGCCGATCGCCAAAGCGGATGATCCTATCGATGTAATACTCGAGGGTTGCATCCTCCTTCATAGCGGCAATGGTTTCAATGGGCATCAACTTCGCAAGAAGCGCGTCGGAATACTGGCCATGCAGCACCAGTGGCAATCGTGTGGCCCTGGCAATGCTCTCGAAGTGCCGCACCAGAGAACCATCGCCTCCATGTGGAGCGGGAAGAAGCACCTGGAGCGCAGTGGCTCCGACCGACTCCGCATAGCGAGCATAATCGATTGCCTGATCCGTCCACCATTCGCCGGTAGCGGCGATAGTAATACCCTGATTCCCCACCGCCTCGACGAGAGTCCGCATGAGCTTCTTGATTTCCTCATACGACAGCGCGAAGTACTGGCTGTTTCCGGCGGTAAGTTCAAATAGGTTCACGCCATATTGCAACCCCCGATTCACCACATTTCGAACGCCTTCGTAATCCACCTCAAAATTAGCCTTGATCGGCGTGGGCTGCGATTGTATGGGGCCGGCCAGATCACGCCGGAATGCATCGGGACCCATGATGCCGGGCGGGCGCCGGTAGGGCGGATGGGATGCCGGAGAAGCTTCGGCGGCCAGCGGCATCGACACCGCCGCCATCGACGCGACTCCGGCCGTTCCAGCAGCCGCTGCGATACCCGTAAGAAATCTGCGCCGGCTGAATAAATCCTGACCCACCATTCCTCCTTGATGAACCACACGCTTTATGCCCACCGTACTAGCGTCTATTCTTCCGTTCGACCCGTAGCAACTGCGCCTCGGCATACCCATGCTCCAGAAAGGTACGGCCAAGAAGACAGGACCCCTGGGTTCCGGGGATAAACATATCCTGGCGGCCGCTGCCATCGACATCGGCCATGATCACTCTTGGTTCGACGATGGGAGGCATATCGATTTCGAACGGCGTTGAGAACTTTGCCGCACCGCGAGCACCTGTGTTCAAAGAGACCAGTACCCGACCGTCCGATGTGCTGATGATTACATCCATGCGTCCATCGTCATTCCAGTCGACGGCATCCACCATGCCTCGGTCCCGCGCGTTCGCAATCACTTGCGGCAGCGCGAACACTGGATTCTCCTTGGGCCCCATGTTCTTGTAGTAGCGCACGATCCCGAACGTGTCCGCGACCACGAGATCTAGAAGACCGTCTCCGTCGAAGTCCGCTGCCGTAAAAACTGTGCGCGCCCCCTGCAGCGCGGCAAAACTCTTCTTCGGGTCCAGCCCGATGGGGCCAACTTTGATTGGATTGCCGTCCACAGTTTTCAGCATGGAGCCTTGGGTATCGAATTTGGCGTTGCCTCCCTCGCTCAGGTTCCGGTGAAACCATACATGCCCTCCCCAGTCGCCAAAGAGCACGTCAAGCCGGCCGTCGCCGTCGAGATCGTACTGGCGCGCCCAAAACCAGTCGTCTCCCACGCCCGAAGGATGCGCGATCGTCTCTCCCACGGGTAGAACACTTGCCCGCCGGTCATACACCCCGGGATTCCCCTTTCCCGCATTGAGCATGACGGTAAAGTTTGTAACCACATCCTGGGCGCCATCATGATTCCAATCCATAAACTGCGATCCGTAGTAGGCGCCTGTTCCCGGAAGGTCCGCCCGGTTCCAGCGGGAGGGCAGTGGCTGCCGGTTCACACGAAAGCGGGGAGCAGTTCTGGTTCCCACATTCTCAAAGATGTAAATATCAGAGCCGCAGCCAACAACCAGATCGAGCAGTCCATCGCCATTGATATCGGCGGCGCGCGGGAAACTTAAATTGAGCAGAGGAGCTTCGCCCTCCTTGGGAAAAGGCCGCTCGGTCAAAATCGGATTGGTCCGCGTACCGATATTTTCGTAATAGCGGAGAAAGTGATCCGGGTTCGGATTCTTACTCCATGTATACCGCCCGGCGATCAGATCCAGGTCACCATCGCCGTCAAAGTCCGCAGCGCAGGGCGCGGCGGCCCACTGGCCGACGTTGATGGGCTTGCCGTCGGCTTCCAGAGGGCCGCGAAACTTCAGCATCGGCATTCCTTCCGCATCGCGTCCTACATTTTCGTAATAGTAAATCCGGCCCGTGATGTAGCCACCTGCCAGCAGGTCCACGTTGCCATCGCCGTTCCAATCGACCGCATCAAGGACCGGATAATAGTCTTCGGTGAAAATGCTCTCGCTTCCTTTCACCAGCGGAGTGATGGGGAGCTCAAGCGGCTTGCCATCCGCCATCAGGAGCCCTTTGTAGACAAAGCGCCGATTGCGGTTGGTCCCGACGTTTTTAAAAAAGAGCACTCGATTCCAGTTCGTGCCGATGAGCAGATCCTTTTTCCCATCTCCATCCCAATCGACAATACAAGGCGCTGAGGTTGTGCCAGAGTCGATCGGCATGCCTTCGGCGTCGAAGATCATCTTGTAGTGCGTATACTCCGGCTTTGACGCGCTGCCGACGTTAGGGAACCAGAAGAGATGACCGTAGTCTTCGCCAAAAATAATGTCGACCCGGCCGTCGTCGTTCCAATCATCAAGCGCCAGCGCTACCTGGGTAACGCCCGTCGTGTTCGTTCCCACCTTGTCAAAACGTGGCATTCCATCTTTCAGCCACCCGGCCGGTGGATTCTCTGTAGGCGTCTGTCCAGGCGGCAGCAAGTCGAAATAGATGGCATAGTAGGACGGCTGATTCCGATGCTGCGTATGCGCCCACGCCAGGTGCCCCCTGCGCCAGTCTCCCAAAGCACCATAAAAATACCCGGCCCTGAGGCGGTTCTTCCGCTGAATCACACCGTTGGTACGGTTCGCCGCGCCATAGAAATCAGGAAAGTCGTAAGGGATCGAGCCGTCATACCAGCGAAATGGCCGGTCGAAAGCGCTCTGCGCATAGGCATAGTCGTCATAATGCTCCGGCTCCCCCCGCGTAGGATCGAATTTCATCACCTGAATCGAGCCGATATCGGCTCGATCCGCGGGGCCAAGGCCATGCAACTGGCTGAAGTCCAGGACAATCTCAGCGGGCGTCTGCTCCCAGGACCGCTGCGCAATGTCCAGCGGATCGACCCTCACCAGCAAGCGGTACTGGCCCTGCCCAGCCCAAGGCACGCTCGTTGTCAAACCAGGGCCGTGCTGCGTTGCGGCGAACACTTGCGCAGGCCAATGATCAAGCCCAAGAATACTCGCGCCTGTGACAACGGCAGCCGATTGCAGAAAAATTCTCCGGCTCTTGGATGAATAGCTCATTGCCTTCTCGCGGGTCATGGAATGTGAACCCTGACTGCTTCAATATCGCCATACTGCTCGGCATTGGAAAGAACTAACTTCGCCCATACCACGATCACGGTGCCATCCTTAAGTTGCGCAACGGAAGGATAGGAGACTTCGCGTGCCCAAATGCGATCTCCCTCATGAGGAACTTGTATCTCCGCCAGGGATACCGAAACCGTCCAGGTGGCACCTTCGTCGGAGGAGACGCGGAGAACCAACGGTGTGCGTACGTTTGGCGCCGACTCATTCAGCACAAGCAACAGACGCCCATCTCTCAAGCGGAAAATATTGTGTGAAGTGGTCGCAGCGTGAATTTCTGTCCGAGTTGGTGGCTGCCAGCTTTTCCCCTTATCGGTGGAACGAGTCTCCCACAAAAACCCATCCGACGTCCGCAACACCATAAGTATTGCGCCGGACTTCAATTCCACTAGAGATGGCTCTCCCGCACCGGCAAGCGGGGTTGCGACCGTGCCGGATTTTTCCCACGTCATTCCATCATCGATCGACCGCAGGACGCTCGCACGGGATGGAATCTCATACACCGGCAACAGCAGCTCACCGCTGGAAAGACGAATTCCGTTACTGCGACAAAATACATGTACCCCGGCCACCTGCGGCGCCGACCATGTTCTGCCTCCGTTATCCGTAATGCGGACATAGGTCTTAAAAGAGCTAACGCCGACATTGGCCTTCTCATCATGAACGGGAGGGTAGCGGTTTTCGCGGCCTGCCGAGAAAAAGAACAGGGTCTTTTTTTCATCTGCGATGAAAGCAGGGTCAAAATCGGATAAATGCGGAAAGTCCTGAAGCACGACCGGCTTCCCCCAGCTTTTGCCCCCATCCGTTGAATAGGAGCCGAGAATCGCCTGATCGACAGAAGCCTCGAATGGGCCGGAGAACCATGCCGTCAGAAGGCGGCCATCCGGCAGCGAGACTACACTCGGAGCATGATTGAATCCGCGGTAGTTGTCACGAGCATAGGGATCGGACGATGGATGAAAAAATACCGTCGAATGGTCTAATATTTGGACCCGCGCACGCTCCGCATCTTGACCTGTGGACAGAGCAGGCCCTGCCAGCAATGTACATACCGCCAGAGCTGCTATGAGCAGCTCTGACTTAGCTCTCATAATTAACGGCAAAGGTCCCCCCGGCAGCCGATACCACTTATTTGAGTGAGTTAGCCTTCTTATCCGTTGGCAACAGGGCTTCAAGAGTCCATCGTCCACGGATTCCCGGTGCCGATTCTCCTCCTACGCCATAAATGGAGCTGCCGATACGGAAAAATTTTGCATCGCACAGACCATGCGGCATCTCCCCTATTTTTGTCAAAGCTCTAGTGGCCGGATTATAGGAGAATACATCGCTCTCATTCGTGCTGGTATAGCCACCAAACAAGTAGATGTCGGAGGAATCTGCCAGCCCCCACCAGCACCGGCGGGAGACAGAAATAGGAGGCAAGGTATCCCATGTATCTGTTTGCGGGTCATATGCATATGCTGTATTTACATTGACAACGTCTTTCCCGCTCGCTTTCGCTCCTCCTAATACATAGATCTTTCCGCCGAATGCCGCCACAGCCGCTGTCATCAGGCCAGGTCCTGGGAATGGCCGCACCTCTTTCCACCCTTTCTTGGGAGTGCGCGGGTTCCATACCCATACCTTGTTACTTAGAGAGGAATAATCGTCATGCTTGGACACTCCACCCAGTACGTAAATTAATCCTTGATTGGCGACCGCTACCGAATAAAGACGAGGTTCAGGAAGTTCAGCATCTGGAAGGGGTCTCCACTTACCGCCGTGCAAAACCAGCGCATCACGCCGAACGGCGTCCCCGGCTCCGCCGCCGAAAAGGTAGAGATTGTCTCCCAGCGAAACCGATGCCGCGTCACTTCTCGGCTCAGGCAAGCGAGCGGTCTGACTCCAACTGTCATGGACGGGGTCATAGATATCAACCTCATCTGTCCATCGCTTCGTCTTATCTTGCCAGTAGCTGCCTCCTGCCATCACATATTTGCCATGGATGACTCCGGCCATATAACCAGCGCGAGCCAGAGACAACTCCGCACGTTCGCGCCAAACAAATTTCTGCCCAAAGCAGAGCGTACCCAAAGCCCCCATAGCGAGAATAAGCGCTCCTATAAGTAGGAATAAATTGGTGTTCCGTCCAGAGTATTGCCTAACCATACCTCACCCGCGTCATTTACTAACTTGCTTTGTGGATGTTGCCCTGTGATATACCACAGGGCGACGTCAGCACACGCCGCCCTGTGAGTTACAGCATCAGAAGGTGAGTCGTAAGGCTAACTGAATATCCCTGCGACTTGCGGCGCGGGTGATTTGTGCCCCGGATGCTGTGTTGAAGAAGTAGTTCCCCGAGGGCGCCTGCAGGTTGATATGGTTGAAAGCGTTGAAGAATTCTCCACGGAACTGTAGATTTCCGCCTTCCCACAGTTTGAAATTCTTCTCGGCTCCGAGGTCCCAATTTTGCGATCCGGGTCCACGCATCGTATTTGGCGGCGAGTTCCCCTGAACGCCGACCTGTTCAGGCAGGCCGGTCTTAGGATCAGTGACCGTCTGGGGTATGTGCGTGGGGAAGCAGCTATAGTCGAACCACTGCTTGGCTGAACGGCGGCTTCGTGGCAGGTCCCCGCTACAGACTTTGTCGGGGAAATGCAGTGCCGTGTCATACACGGTGAATGGGAATCCACCTTGAACAATCACAATCGAGTTGGCCTGCCAGCCGCCCAAAACTGTATTTGCGATTGGGTTCCAACTGTTGCCAAATCGCTGACCGTGACCAAATGGTAAAGTCCAGATACCACTGAAGCTAAACCGATTGCGGTAGTCAAAGTCGGCGTTTGCAATCCGCTTGGTGATGATCTGGCCTGCGACTGAGCTATCCGTCAGTAGAGTCTCATTCGTATCATCGTTCGACATGTCAGTCAGCGCATGACTCCATGTATAAGCCGCAAGGAAATAGATCCCGTGCGACATGTCCTTGTGCGCACTTGCCTGCAGCGAATTGTAGAAAGACCGGAAACCTTTCATGCGTAGCCCAAAACTCGAGAGCTGCGGATTGGCAGTCTGGATTTTATCGAGCAAGGTCTGGCTATAGTTAACGACTGCGACCGGCCCATTCAAGTTGATTCCGTGGGAGCCGACATAGCCTAATTCAAACGCTGTGCGTCCAGGACCCTGCATTCCCGCTGTGAGGTTGTACTGCTCCATATAGGCGGTTGGATAGTAAGGTACGGTCGGATAAAAGAACCCCATGCTATTCCCGCGCACGTAGTCCATTCCATAGGGAATCTGGTCGAGGGTCGTAAAATGTTGCTGCCCATCGTAGAGCGGGTTCCCGGGATTGAGAACGGGTTGCCAATAATAGCTGCCCGGATTCCAGTTGAATTGTCCTGCAAACGGCTGTACCCACCCACCATATGTGGTGTTGTAAGCATTCTCGCTAGTATAGAAGAGACCGTAACCGCCTCGAAGTACGACCTTGTCATTCGCCGAGGGGCGGAATGCGAATCCCACGCGCGGCGAGACATCGTGATAGTCGGCATTGTGATCCCTGCAAGGCCCCCCGGTCTCGAAGTTGTAATGCATCGTAGCCAGGAGATCCTGCGGCGCCTTGGAACAATATTGCGGCAGACCCGTATTGAAATCGAGGCTTAAAAATTCCCCATTGTTAATCGAGAATGGCGCTTCATAATCGTATCTGCCACCCAGATTCAGCGTCAGCCTGCTATTGACTTTCCAGTCGTCCTGTACATATCCGGAGAAAGCATTCCGGCTGAACGGCATCATCTGTCCGCCGCCAGATCCGATCGTCATGTAATTCGGCATCGCGGTCAAAAGATCTGTAAAGACCGATCCGGTCTCACCGTAGATCGTTTCATATCCCGGCAAGCCATCCAGGAGGCCGAAGTAATCTGCAACCTGACCGGAATTGTAGGACCAGTCGAAATTCTCTCTGCGAAGATCTCCGCCGAAGTGGACCGTATGCTTTCCCTTCACCCAGGCCAGATCATCGCGTAAATAGAGCGTGCCCTGATTGTGAAAGAGGGGGCCGCTGCCGCCAACCGTGAATGTCTGGTAGCCCGCCGTATACATCAGGATTCGCGGTGACCCCACTCCGGCATTCAAAGTAGGATTCATCCCCCATTTAATGCCATAACTCTGATCCGCCAGAGCAAATTGGCTTCCCTGGGTGTCCCATACGCGGCTGACTTTCAGATCGTTAACCAGATTTGGCGTGAATGTGTGCGTATAAGTAGCACCGATTGTCTTGGCATGCTCCTTATAGACCGTATCGCCATAGATCGTATTCCCGACGCCGCCCGTGTTGTAGTCATTCCAGTCGAATGTTCCAAAGATCATATTGCGCTCGTTGATGTTGTAATCGAGGCGCCAGAGGTACTTATTCTGCGAATTTTGACTTCCGCGGAAGTAGTGCAGGTTGACGAAGGGATCGTCGTAGTTTGGCTTGTATTGCGACCAGATGCTCATCAGCGTCTTACCAATGGGGCTAATCAAGCTATCAGGGAGGATACCGCTCGGAATGACCTCGCCCGTCAAGGGATTCTTGAGCACTACCGGCTCATTGGTATAAGGGCTGATCGTCTGACTAACGTCGCCCATTGCCTCGGCGGCCGTGGGAGCAAAGGAAACGATCTGACTGCCCGGAGAAGTTTGCCGGAACTTCTCCATATTAAAGAAGAAGAATGACTTATTTTTCCAGATCGGACCCCCGATGCTTCCCCCGAACTGGTTAAAGAGATAATTTGGGAGCTGGCTCTTTGGCACCAGCGCAAAAGGGGGACGCGCATCGAGCGCCTTATTGCGGTGGTACTCATAAAGCGAACCATGAAATTTGTTGGTCCCGGAGTTGGTAACGGCAAGGATCATCGCCCCACCAGAACGGCCGTACTGCGCCGAGTACATGTTCGTTTCAACACGAAACTCCTTGATCGCGTCGAGCGCAGGCGAAGAGGCTAGCGTATTGTGATATGCATCGTTGCTGTCGGCTCCGTCGATCGAGTATGAATTCTGCGTATCGCGCGCGCCGTTAAATGAAACTTCCACGCCTTTGTCGGTATAAGTGCCGCGCTTCACGTTGCCCGATTCTGCACCCGGAATCAGGGTCGCGAGTTGGATCCACTCACGCCCGTTGAGCGGGAGGTTCTGGATCGCCTCGCTGCCGATCACCTCTCCTCGCGATGGCGTATCCACGTTGAGCGCGGCAGCGGTTGCACTCACCACAACCTGTTCAGTTGGAGAGCCGACTTTCATCTGCACATCTGTCCGGAGTAACTGACCGACGGTGACGTTGAGGCCGTTGACAACGCCTTCCTGGAAGCCTTTGGCCCTGGCGCTGATTTTGTATCTCCCCGGCAGCAGGAAGTTCAGTTTGTAAATCCCTTCGGCATTTGTCGTGACCGTACGCGTCACGCCTGTATCTACATTTGTCCCGATCACTCTGACCGCCGGAATCACCGCTCCGGAAGGGTCGGTGATCGTGCCAGTGATTGCTCCCTGGTTGCTGGTCTGCGCGAAGCAAACCTGTACGGCGAGCAGCAAACTAAAGATGATCCATATTTTTTTCCCGCTCATAGCCTCTCCTCAAAAGACAACAAATCGTGAAACCAGCTCTAACTGTCGACAGTCGGCAGTATTAGGTCCTACGATAGAGTTTGTCAAGCTTTTTTCACAAAAAATTTAAGCGCCGCAGTGCTTAAGGCCGAATTCCAGCCCCTTCGGGACGGCTTGGACCCGCTGTTGCCTGCTTTCCTGGGCAGAACATAAGGTTTTGGCGATTGGCGACTGTCGACTGTTGACTTTATTGTGTGTGAGTCAGCTAGCATACCGAAAGTCGCCCCTCTCGCGGCGGCGGGACCGTGTCCGATGGCGAACATAAGTAGAAAGGGAGCATTTCTCTAAAACATGGCCCATTTCACTTTTTCCGAATGGATTGTCCTCGGACTCTACATCATCGCGGTTACCGCCGTAGGCGGCCTCTGCTACCGGAAGCACTCGTCCGCGGCAGATTTTTTTCTCGGAGGACGCTCGATGGGCGCAATTCCCGTCGCGATCTCCCTGGTTGCAGCCGACATGAGCGCCATCAGCTACATGGGGCTCCCGGCCTGGTCCTTCCGGCACAACCTTGAGCTGTACTGGGTAAGCGTAGGGTATGTGCTCGCTGTGCCGGTGGTGATGTATTTATTCCTTCCCTTCTACATGAAGCTCAAGCTCTTTACCGGCTATGAATATTTGGAACGGCGTTTCGACCGAAACGCGCGCACGGTGGCGAGCGGCCTGTTCCTGGTGATGCGCGGCTCCCATGTCGCCATCGCGATCTACGCTCCTTCCATCATCCTTTCTCTCCTTACGGGCCTGCCTCTCTATTGCAGTGTGCTCATTATGGGTGTTGTTACGACCTTTTACACCTCCTTGGGCGGAATGAAAGCAGTGATCTGGACCGATGTGCTGCAATTTACGATCCTCGTTTCCGGAATATTCGCGGTCTCATGGATCGCCGTATCGCGCATCCCTGGCGGCGCGCTTGGCGCCTACCATATCGCTTCCGCAGGCGGTCACTTGCACCTATTGAATTTTTCGTTCGATCCGCGGCAGTTATCTGCATTTTGGCCCGGCTTCCTTGGAGGGGGCGTCATGATTCTTTCCACCCTGGGCACGGATCAGGCCTACCTCCAACGCTATTTCACAACCAGTTCACTCAAAGAAGGGAGGCGCGCCGTGCTGATGGATGCCTGCATCATTCTCCCGATCGCCGCCATTCTCTATCTATTAGGGACCGTATTTTACTCTTTCTACCATTCCTTCCCGAGCCGTCTTCACGGTTTGCCCAATGACGATGCCTTGGTGCCATTTTTCGTGATGCGAGAGATGGGCGGAGTCTTTTCCGGACTGGTCATTGCCTCTATTTTTGCCTCTTCCATGGCTGTCATGAGTGCTGGCATCAATGCCCTGACCACAGCCACCACCGTCGATTTCTACAAGCGATGGCTCAAACCTGATAAGGCAGAAAGTCACTACGTGCGCATCGGACGGTGGGGAACCGTTGGCTGGGGCGTGGTCTGCACGGTAGGCGCGCTGCTGGTTGGTCGCCTGGGGCCTCTGGCCAACGCATTCAATAAAATGAACGCCTTCATCGGCGGCCCCATCCTCGGAATTTTCCTGCTGGGCATGCTGACGCGCAGGGCCAAAGGTACTCCCTCCATCATTGGGGCCGGCTTCGCTTTCGCAGTGGTCTCCTGGCTCAACTGGAAAACAGATATTTCGTTTTTCTATCACGCCCTGATCGGTACGGCAATCACATTTATTGTTGGCTACCTGCTGAGTCTGCTCTCCGACCCTCCTCAGCCGGCTCAACTGGCAGGATTAGTGTATGGCGAGCCAAAGCCTCAGGAATCCACGCAGCCTGTGGGAGTTGCCACCGAGCGCTGAAAGGGACGCTCTGTGACTATTCCAGAAAAAGGCGCGGCACCCTTTTTGAGATATTGCAGAGAATCTCGTATGGAATCGTTGCAGCGAGGGCCGCGTGATCGGAAGCGGTGATGCTCCGATCTCCGCAGGCCCCAATCAAAATGACCTCCTCGCCAATCTGCACCCCAGGGACATCGGTCACATCCACGAGAGTAAGGTCCATCGATATCCTGCCCACGATTGGCGCATAGTTCCCTTTCACGAGAACTCGTCCCCGCGACGAGAGTTGCCGGCTGAGTCCATCAGCATAACCCACTGGCAGCACCCCAATGCGAGACGAACGCGCCGCCGTGTACGTTCCGCCGTATCCTACCCGCCGACCGGCGGCAATGGTACGCAGCGAGACGATGCGCGATTTCCAGGAGAGAACCGGGGAAACTTTCGGGAGCTTGACCTCCCTACGGCTCGTGAACGGAAGATAGTAGCCATAGAGCGAAATGCCGGGACGAACCATCGTGTTCCAGCTATCATGCCGGGAAACAATGGCAGCACTGTTCGCCGCATGGATCCATTGAGCCGATATGCCCGTTTGATGCATGAATTCCAGCGTCTGGCGGAAACAATCGATCTGTGCCTGAAGGTCCGGCGCATCGGGCGTCTCGGCCGAGGCCAGATGGGTGAAGACGCCTTCCAGGACGAGTTCGGGATAGGACCGAAAATAAACGGCGGTGGTCGCTAGGTCTTCCGGCAGCATGCCGAGCCGGCTCATTCCAGTATCAACTTTCAAGTGCACGCGGATGGGAGAATGGCGTCTGCGCGCCGCCAGCCCCAGCGATTCAAGATGCCACGGCTCCCAGACCGCCGGCGTGAGCCGATGCTCGATAATTTCATCCTCGTCGCCACGCCAGAACCCCGCCATGATCAGAATTCGGCCGCGAATTCCCGCTTGCCGCAGTTGCACTCCCTCTTCGGTCGAGGTCACGCCAAACCACTGCGCGCCTTCCGCCTGCAAAGCGGATGCGCACTCGACGATTCCGTGCCGGTACGCGTCACCCTTTACCACCGCGCAGACCTCTATCTGCGGCCCGACGTCTTGCCGAATCGATCTGAAGTTGGCTCGTAATTTGGACAGTGAGACTTCGGCCCAGGTGGGACGGCCTTTCCTCAGGCCAACGCCCTCGGAACTGCACGCATTTCCGGCTGAGAGCTCCTCTCCGATCACGCTCATAATTATACATACTGACGACAGTCGACAATTTGTTCTATCATCAACGAGTTTGGCTGGAAAGAGGTCTCACGCATGGTCATCTTGGATCGCAGGGAATTTCTGAAAACTGGAGCACTTCTGGGAGCCGCGACTGTATTCCCCAAAGAGCTGATGGGAGCTGCCCGTAACCGAACAGCGCCGACAGAATTCAAGCAGCGTCTTCGAGGCCCTATCGTCTCCATCCCTACGCCATTCACCTCGGAGATGCAACTGGATCGAGCGGGCCTGCACCGCATGATCAAAATGGGGCTTGAGAATCAGATCGATATCTTCGAACTTACGGCTGGAGATAGTCAGTACTCATTTCTCGCCTACGACGAGATCAAGTCGCTGGCACAAATCGTTGCCGATTCGGTGGGGGACCGCGGCGTGTCGATCATCGGCACAGGCCCGTGGTGGACGGAACGAACCATCGATTTCGCGCACCATGTCGAGTCCATGGGCGGTACGGCTCTCCAGGTCCTGAAGCCTACCGGCGCTGCGGACGATCAGGTGGTGGAGCATTACCGAAGGGTTGCCGAAGCTACACGCCTGCCCATCGTCCTGCATGGCAACTTCCCCATGCCGCTGCTGGAAAAGCTCGTCCAGATCGATTCCATCGTCGCTTTGAAAGAAGATGTCAGCCTCAGCTACTATGTCGACGGAATCATCCGATTTGGTAAGCGCATCAACTGCTTTTCCGGTGGCGGGTTGGATTGGTTCATGGTGGCCGAACCCTATGGCGCCACTGCATATTTCGACTCCTATGCGACCTTCGCTCCCCAGATAACAACCCGCTTCCGGCAGGCGGTCCAGCGCGGCGACTACACCGAGCAGACGCGGATCATCACGAAGTATGACCACCCCTTCATTCAAAACTTTTCCGCTTCTTTCTGGCACGCAACTTTGGAATACTTTGGAATCGCCGGCCGTTATCTAAGGCCGCCACAGCACACATACACGAATGAAGAGATGGCCCAGGTCAAGCAGTTCTATGACAAGGTTGGTTTATCCCCTTCCAACCGCAAGTCGTAAGAAGGAAAAGATACCGCCCTCTGGAATGCGCTATGAGGGCACATCAGAAAACACTTCGGAATGGGGTCCAGCCGTCTCCCCTCCCGTCATCTCACCAGATACTGTCGCCGCGGGAGAAAACCGCAGGCGGCTGAGAAACCAGCCCAAACCGAAGGTGACCACGGTTCCGACAATCGCATAGTAGAAAAACGCTACTTCGGTTTTCCAGGCAAGCAGCGACACGCAAACCAGGCCCGCGATCGCACCCGTGATGGCTGCGGATCCGCGCACTCGCTTGGTCAGCATGCCAAGCAGAAAGATCCCCAGGATCGGTCCACCGAGGAAGCTGTTGATCATATTGAAGGCGTTGATGATTGGCCCCAATCGGCCCACAAACAGCGCCGCAAGGGTAGCCGCCATGCCCCATACAACGGTGCCAATGCGCCCGGCCAGCACAGTTTCGGCATCCGAGCAGTTGGGCCGAACCAGTCGCTTATAGAAATCCACCGTCGTGGCCGTCGTCAGAGCATTGATGCCAGCACTCATCACCGCCATAGAGGCAGCGAAAATCGAAGCGATCACCAGACCCGACAGCCAGCCGCCCAACTGCGTCAGGACGAAGTAAGGCAGGATGGCGTCCATGACCGGCAGCCCATGCAGCGCGTTCGGATTGAAGTGATAGAAGGTATAGAGAATAGGTCCCACTGCATACAACAGCAGCGACACGGGCACGATAATGATCGCATCCAGCAGAATGGATCGCTGTCCTTCCTTCAAAGAGCCCGTGGTGAAGTAGCGCTGGAGGTAGGCCTGGTCGGTGCCAAGCGTAGAAAGGGCCATGAACCCTCCTCCGATCGCCGCCGCCCAAAAGGTAGTCACCTGCGTAATATCGCTGGAGAAGTTGAAGAGGTGAAGCCGGCCCGCGCCCGCAGCGACGTGCCATATCGTGTGGATGCCCCCCGGCACGTGCGCGACCGAAAGCCAGGCCACAGCCACAATGCCCGTAATCAAAATGGAGAACTGGATCACGTCCGTCCAGATAACCGCCTTCATACCTCCCAGCGCTGTGTACAGCGTCGTGCACAGGCCCATGATCAGCACGCTTCCGGTAAGCGGCAGGCCCGTGATGAGAGACAAGATCAGCGATGGAGCGTAAATGACAATCGCCACATGCGAACCGCGCATCAGCAGGAAGAGGGAGCTGCCCAGCAGCCGCGTCTTCAGGTCGAATCTCTGTTCGAGATATTCATAGGCCGTATAAAACTTGAACCGCGAATAGAACGGCATGAACAGGAACATGACCACCGGAGCGACCAATAAGTAGGTCCAACTGGACCAGATCAGTTCCAGATTGTGCTGATACGTCCAGGCCGCCGCGCCCATGTAGCTGACGGCGCTCATGTCGGCCGCAACCAGAGAAATCGCCACCGGGATGGTCTTCATGCGGCGGCCGCCCAGGAAGAATTCGCCCGCCGTAGTTTTCTTCCGATAAAAAAGACTGCCCATTACGCAGATGGCGACGATGTAGCCGCCGAGGATGAGCCAGTCTTCTAGAGTAAATAATTTCATAATTTGTCGACCGTAGACAGTATTCACAAATCTGATTGAATGATCAACCCATATTTTCCGCCATTTTTATTTGATTCCTGACGTTAAAAACGTTGACATATCCGTCGACAGTCGTCATTAATCAAAAAGGTTTTGCATACCGAAGCGTTCCCGCAACGGCTCACGCCAGAAGGCAGCGTCATGCATTGGCTTTGTCCTATTCGGATTCGACGATCCTCAAAAATCATTGCTGGGCTAGTTGTCCTATCCGGAGTGTGCCTGATTGCGAACATTCGGGCGCAAGAGGGTGGCGCGCATCCCTTGTTCAAGGTTATGTCAGGTATCTCGCGGACCACGCCGAAGCGCTACCGCATCCTG
>JBAUHD010000510.1:0-2486 GCA_049680085.1 Acidobacteriaceae bacterium | reverse complement strand
CGGGTTGTGCTTCGACAACACCTTGGTGATCGCCGCCGTCAACGTCGTCTTGCCGTGATCAATATGCCCAATCGTTCCCACGTTCACATGTGGCTTCGAACGGTCAAACTTCTCCTTCGCCATACTCTGTTCCTCTCGTTCCTTCTATCGTTCTCTAATGATTCGAGCCTCGGAAGGCCCGCAAATCCAAATTCTCAAAAGCAAAATTTCTGCCTGCTTATTTCCCCTGGTTCCGGCTGATGATCTCTTCGGAAATCATCCGCGGAGCCTCTTCATATCTTGCAAACTGCATCGAGTACGACGCGCGTCCCTGCGTCGACGACCGAATATCGTTCACGTATCCGAACATCTCCTTCAGCGGAACCATCGCCTTGATCACCTGCGATCCGCCCACGTGATCCATGCCTTCAATCCGTCCGCGCCGCGAGTTGATGTCGCCGATGATCGTTCCCATGTGCTCTTCCGGAACCGTCACTTCGACCGCCATCACCGGCTCCAGCAATACCGGAGACGCTTTCCGCGCCGCTTCCTTGAACGCCATCGAGCCGGCGATCTTGAACGCCATTTCGTTCGAGTCCACATCGTGGTAGCTGCCGTCATAAAGCGTGGCCTTGAAGTCCACCACCTCATACCCGGCCAGCACGCCGTTGTGCAGCGCTTCCTTGATTCCCTGCTCGGTCGGCTTGATGTATTCCTTCGGAACCACGCCGCCCCGGATCGCGTCGATAAACTCGAAGCCCTTGCCCGGCTCGTTCGGCTCCAGCCGAATCTTCACATGCCCGTAGTTGCCCGAGCCGCCGGTCTGGCGAATGTACTTGCCCTCGGCCTCAGCCATCTTGCGAATCGTCTCGCGGAACGCCACCCGAGGCTCGCCCACATTGGCCTCGACCTTGTGCTCGCGCTTCATGCGGTCGATGAGAATCTCAAGGTGCAGCTCGCCCATGCCGCTGATGATCGTCTGCCCCGACTCCTCATCGGTGCGGACCTTGAACGTCGGATCCTCGTCGGCCAGCCGCGCCAGCGCCATGCCCATCTTTTCCTGGTCGCCCTTGGTCTTCGGCTCCACCGCCACCGAAATCACCGGCGCCGGAAAATCAATCGCGCTCAACGCCACCGGATGCTGCGGAGTGCACAGCGTATCGCCCGTCTTCAATTCCTTCATGCCCACGCACGCGCAGATGTCGCCCGCGTAAATCTCGGTGATGTCCTCGCGTTTGTTGGCGTGCATCTTCACCAGGCGGCCCACCCGCTCGGTCTTTCCGGTGCGCGGATTCAGCACCGTGTCGCCCGTCCTCAGAACGCCCGAGTACACGCGGATGAAACCCAGCTTGCCGTACTGGTCATTGATCAGCTTGAACCCAAGCGCCGAAAATGGAGCCTCGTCGCTCGCCTCGCGGATCAGCACCACCGAAGCATCATCAGGATCAATGCCCTCAACCGGCGGAACATCCAGCGGGCTGGGCAGATAATCCACCACCGCGTCCAGCAGCGTCTGAATGCCTTTATTCTTGAACGCCGAGCCGCACAGCACCGGAAACACTTTCATCGCGATGGTCGCGCCTCGCAGCGCCTTCTTCAGTTCCTCCGCCGTCGGCGTCTCGCCTTCCAGGAACTTGTGCAGCATATCGTCGTCATACTCGGCGACCGTCTCAATCAACTGCATCCGGAAGGCTTCGGCCTTCTTCAGCAAATCCGCCGGAACCGGCTCAACGTCGTACTTCGAGCCCATCGTTTCGTCATGCCAGAGGATTGCGTGCATTTCGATCAGGTCGATCACGCCCTTGAAGTTCGCCTCGGCCCCGATCGGAATCTGGATGGCCACCGGGCGCGCGCCCAGGCGCTTGCGAATGGTGTCAATCACGTGCTCGAAATCCGCGCCCGCCTTGTCCATCTTGTTCACAAAGCAAATGCGGGGAACCTTATACTTGTCGCCCTGCCGCCACACTGTTTCCGTCTGCGGCTGCACGCCCGAAACCGAATCGAACAGCGCCACCGCGCCGTCCAGCACGCGCAGCGACCGCTCGACCTCAGCCGTGAAATCCACGTGGCCGGGCGTGTCAATGATGTTGATCAGAATGTGGTTCCAGGTGCAGGTGGTCGCCGCCGACGTAATCGTGATGCCGCGCTCCTGCTCCTGCTCCATGTAGTCCATCGTCGCCGTGCCTTCATGCACTTCGCCGATGCGGTGCGTGATGCCCGTATAGAACAGAATGCGCTCGGTCGCCGTCGTCTTTCCGGCGTCAATATGCGCCATGATTCCGATGTTCCGGCAACGATTTAATGGTACCTGGCGAGCCACTTGATTTCCCTCAATCCTCAATGCGAGCCAAGCTCGCAGCTAATCTTTTGTTTTTCCTGAGCCCTGAGCCCTGCCCCTACCAGCGATAGTGCGCGAACGCCTTATTCGCCTCGGCCATGCGGTGCACGTCTTCCTTCTTCTTCATCGCCGCGCCGCGACCGTTGGCCGCGTCCAGCAGCTCCGCCGA
>JBAUHD010000509.1:0-3261 GCA_049680085.1 Acidobacteriaceae bacterium | reverse complement strand
CGATCACTAAGGCGAAAATAGTATTGGTGTACCCGCGAAAGAAGTGCAGGTCCCTCCGCTACGCCATTGCTTCGCAATAGCTTCGGTCGGGATGACAATTGAATCTGGGTATATCAAAGTTGTTATTGCTCTAGGAAACCGGCGACTGACCACTGGCGACTCAGAATCAATTCCGATTGCAGGGTGCCGGGCATCACAAGTAAGGTGGAGGGAGTATCCCGAGCGCGAGGGGCGCGCGGCGGGAGCGGAAACGGAGCGGGATTTGAATCAAAAAGTGCGCAAGCTGGTGCAAAAACTCGGGGAAGCCATTCATGCCAGCGTTTCCGAATCGGAACACATTGCGGGCGTGGTGCAGGACATCCGCAAGCAGGGATTCGACGTGCTGCTGATGCTGGAGGCGACCATCGGTCTGAATGAGCTTCCCCAACAGCAACCTGGGGCGCAAGGCGAATCATCGAAGGCAGCAGGCGCGGAGGGGGCGGTAGACGGCACGTTCACCGCGCAGGACCTCAACTTTCTGAAGTCGCTGCGGATTGCCATTGAAGGCGAGGAAAGCGAAGATACGGCCGCTGAACAGTAGGTGGCGGAATGGAGTCTGGTCCGGTGTGGTAGTATCCTCCGGTCTCAAGGACGTTCGATTGCGGGGCTAGATAGGAAAGGGGATACGTCATGCCGATGAGGGACACGCTGGGTGTTTTGCTGGCGGGCGGAGCGGGGGAACGGCTCTTCCCCCTGACCAGGGACCGGGCCAAGCCGGCAGTGCCTTTTGGCGGCAACTACCGCATCATCGACATCACGCTTTCCAACTGCATCAACTCCGACCTGCGCCATATCTACATCATGACGCAGTACAAGGCCCTGTCGCTGAACCGTCATGTTCGCGAGGGCTGGACGGGCGCTGTGGCCCAGGAACTCGGCGAGTTCGTCGAAATTCTGCCGCCCATGCAGCGGGTGAGCGCCAACTGGTACATGGGGACCGCGGATGCGGTCTACCAGAACATCTACTCGATCGGCGCCGAGCAGCCGAAGCATGTGCTGATTCTCTCCGGCGATCACATTTACAAGATGAACTACGGCAAGATGCTGGAGCACCACGACCGCTCCGGCGCCGATGTAACGCTGGCCACGCTGCCCATTGATCCGTCGGAGGTTTACCGCTTCGGGGTGGTCGAGGTAGCCAAAAACGGGGAGGTCACGGGATTCCTGGAGAAGCCGAAAACCACGGATCTGCGTTCGCCCTTCAACCCCAACACGGTGGACGCCTCGATGGGCGTTTATCTCTTCAACACCGATGTGCTGCTGCCGGCGCTGTTGCAGGACGCCGAAGATCCGGCGTCGAAGCATGATTTCGGGCACAATATTCTGCCCAGCATTCTGGGCAAGTACAAGATGTGCGCGTACAACTTTGTGGATGAGAATCAGCAGCAGGCCCTCTACTGGCGCGACGTGGGGACGCTTGACGCTTATTTCGACGCGAACATGGATGTGGCTTCCGTTTCGCCGGTTTTCAACTTGTATGACAAGAACTGGCCCATCCGGACGCGAGTGCGTCAGTATCCGCCGGCGAAGTTTGTCTTTGGCGAGCCGGGGCGCACGGGCATGGCCATCAACTCGATTGTGTCGGCGGGAAGCATTGTTTCCGGGGCCACGGTGCGCAACAGCGTGCTGTCGCAGGACGTGCGCGTGAACTCGTATTCGGAGTTGGATTCGACGATCGTGTTTTCCCACGTGAACATCGGGCGGCACTGCCGCATCCGCCGCGCCATTATTGACCGCGACGTGCAGTTGCCGGAGGGCACGGTGATTGGCTATGACCAGAGCGAGGACAAGAAGAACTACTTCGTGACGCCGAGCGGGCTGACGGTGGTGACGCGGGATTATTCGCTGTACGAGAATCCGGTGGCGCCGGATTTTCTGCTGGAAACCTAAAACCAGGGCTCAGGGCTCAGGGCTCAGGGCTCAGGGCTCAGGGCTCAGGGCTCAGGACTTCCGATGTCTCGATGCTCATATGCGGCGCAATCTTTGTTCAATAGCCGATGTGGTGCAGGTAGAAGACGGCGGCGGAGGCGGCGAGGCAGTAGATTCCGAAGATGTACCAGCGGCCGCTTTCGAGCCAGCGGCTGAGCCATTTGAGGGCGACCAGTCCGGCGACAAACGAGCAGCCCATTCCGATGAATCCTGGAACCATGGCGGAGGCCAGGTGCAGGCCGCCGGTGATGTGCTGGGCTTTGGCGAGCCGCCAGACTTCGCGCGCGACCACGGGCGGGGTGAGGATGACGGCGAGCGCGAAGCTGAAGGTTTCGGCGCGCTCGCGGGCCACCCCGGCGAGCATTCCGGTGGAGATGGTTGCGCCGGAGCGGGAGAAGCCGCGGAAGGGCAGGCAAAGGCCCTGCACGGCGCCGATCCAGCCGGATTGCGACAGAGTGGGCTCGCGACGGTCGTCGATGGCTTCGTCGCGGGTGAAGATGCCGGCGATGAGGATGAGGATTCCGGCGGCGGCGAGCGCGGGCCAGATCCATTCCAGATGATTGAAGAGGTCCTCGATCTGCGCGTGGGGCACGTCGCGGAGCAGGGTATGCTCGACAAGCTTCATCATGATGACGCCGACGACGCCCGTGAGGACGGTGGCCCAGATGAGGCGGACGGCGATCAGGCTGAATGCGCCGGAGCTGCGGAAATAGGTCCTGCGCCACTGCTTCCAGAAATAGACGATGACGGCGAACATGGTGCCGGTGTGCAGCATGACCAGCATCAGCGTCATCCGCGGCGACGAGGCGTCGAGCCCCATGATGCGCTCGGCCACGACGACGTGCGCGGAACTGGAGACGGGGAGGAGTTCGGCTAACCCTTGAATGATGGCAAGGATGACGATTTTGAACAGGGGCATGAGGCTATCTTAAAGGCTTGCCGCTCTTGCTGGATGAGGCGATACTGAAGCCATGAACGCATTTGCGCATCCGGTCCGGGTTTCGGTGGAGGAATATCTGGCGAGCAGCTATCGTCCGGATTGCGACTACATTGACGGTGAGGTCCAGGAGCGCAATTTGGGGGAGAAAGAGCACGCGGCACTTCAGGCGGCTTTGGTTTTTCTGTTTAGCCTGAACAGAAAAGCGTGGGGCATTGAAGTTTATCCCGAACTGCGCGTGCAGGTAAACGCGCGAAACTATCGGGTTCCGGATGTTACAGTCACGCGGGCCGGGCTGGAGTGGGAGCGCATTCTGCGGACGCCCGCGTTGCTGTTCATTGAAATTCTTTCGCCGG
>JBAUHD010000508.1:0-7206 GCA_049680085.1 Acidobacteriaceae bacterium | reverse complement strand
GGCGACGCCGACCATTGCGGTTACCACCTCCGGATCAACAGGCGTGAACCAGCAGGCGACGTTCACGGCGAGCGTGACGCCTCTGGGTCCGGTGGCGCTTTCCTCGACGGGAACGATGACCTTCAAGGACGGCGGCACCACGATCAGCGGATGCTCCGGGATTGCGGTTACGGCCGCGACCGGACAGGCGGCCTGCTCGACCACGTTCGCGGCGGCAAGTTCGCATACGATCACGGCGGCCTATAGCGGAGACGCGAACTACAGCGCAGCTACCAGTGCGAATACCACGGTGACGGTGAGCAAGGCGAACACCAGCGTCGCAATTACGTCGCTGGACACGACTACGGGTGTAAGTGGCGGCACTTCGAGCCTGAACGATTCAGTGACCTTTACCGCCGTGGTGACGCCTTACAACGGAACGACGGCGCTGAGCCCTCCGTTCACCGGGGCCGCGACGCTCACCGGCACGGTGAGTTTTACCAGCAACGGGAAATCGATCTGCTCCTTGGCAGTGGGGATCGATGGCGGGACCGGCAACTATGACGCAACCTGCACGACCACAACGCTGCCCGCGGGTTCGGCGACGATTGTCGCGACCTATTCGGGCTCTACCGATTACAACGGCAGCAACAACAATCTGAGTCAAAACGTAGGCACGGCCACGACGACCACCTCTGTCGTGTCGTCCTCAGCCACATCGACCGTCAACCAGGCTGTGACCTTCACGGCGAGCGTTACGCCGTTTACGGGCGCGACCAAGCTCGCCGGCGTAGTGACGTTTACGGGCACCAATACAGGCACCGGGGTCATGACCACGATTTGCAACGCTGTTTCGGTTGCGCCCTCCACCGGTCAGGCGCATTGCCAGATCGCCTCGCTGACTCCGGGGTCGTACACGGTGACGGCGACCTACGGCAGCGATTCGAATTATGGCGGCAGCTCGGCAAGTGTTTCGCAGACCGTGGGTCAGGCCACCACCAGCATCGGGCTCACATCTTCACCCAATCCTTCAACCACGAACCAGCAAGTGACGTTGACGGCAACAGTGACGGCCCCGGCGGGAGCGACGAGCCTCAACGGAACGGTGAGCTTCACGGACAACGGCAACGCGATCGCCGGCTGCCCGACGGGTCCAATCAACCCGAACAATCCGGTGGTTGTCTGCACAACAACCGGGCTGGCGCTGGGGGCGCACTCTCTGGTTGCGAGCTACGGCGGGGATTCAAATTTCAGCAACAGCAGCAGCACGGCGGTATCGCAAACGGTGAACGCCGCCCCGACGACGGTGGGGATTGTCTCATCGGCATCGGGCAACACGGCAACGGTGAACCAGCAGGTGAGCTTTACGGCGACGGTGAGCGGCGCGTCGGGTGCTGTGCAGTTTTCCGGCGCGATGAGCTTCACGGACAACGGCGCGGCCATCCCGGGCTGCTCCGCGCTGCCGGCGGGTGCAACCACGGGGAAGGCCGTCTGCTCAACTTCCTCCCTGCTGAAGGGTTCTCATGCGATTGCGGCGACGTATGCGGGCGATAGCAACTTCGCCACCAGCAGCAGTTCGCTTGCGCTGACGGTGAATCCGGCGGCCAGCACCACGGCGCTGGCTTCTTCGCTCGACCCGTCCATCGCGCTGAATCCCAACAATTACAACGACCTGGTGGGATTGACGGCGACGGTGAGCCCGGCTGCGGGCGTGCCGCTTTCCGGCGCCGTGACTTTCACCAGCAACGGTGCCCCCATCGCCGAGTGTCAAGCAGCGGTGCCCGTGAATCCGTCGACCGGAATCGCGAACTGCTCGACCGCATCGCTTGGCTTTGGCGCGCATACGATTCTGGCGGTCTACAACGCCGACCCGAACTATAGTTCGAGCAGTGGTTCCATCACGCAGTCGGTCCAGGATTTCACGCTGACGGCGTCGCCGACCAGCACGGTGACGGTGAGCCAGCGGTTCACCAACACGACTGATCCATTCACGTCGGAGGCCATCACGGTTTCGGCGACGCCGATCTCAGGTTTCACGGGGCAGCTTGCCCTGACCTGCAACGTCGTTCCTCTTTCCGCGCCGACCGGGGCCGTTGCGCCGCTTTGCGCGCTGGGCAACTCGGCACTTCCGATCACGGCAAGCGCCAACCAGCAGCCAGTGGTGGTCACGATTGACGCCGGCAGCGGATCCACGCCAGTGGCGACCCCGGGCACGTACAACGTCTCGATTTCCGGGGTGGACGCCACCACCGGCCTGATGCGCTCCACGGCCTCGTTCGTGGTGAACGTAAGATACCAGGCGCCGCCACTTACGATTGTTTCGGGAGCGACGACCGGGAACACGAGCACGGTTCAGTTCACGCTGCCTCCCAATGTTGGGATTACGACCATGCTGTGCGCGTCCGTCACCGGGCCGACTCTTACATCGAGCGTTGCCCCGATCGCCCTCGCGATCGGTTGTAGGTTCGATCCGAGTACCATAGCGGCCGCGGGCTCCACGCAAAATGTCCTGGTGACGGTGACCGTGACGACGGGTGGCCAGACCACGGCGCGGCTGAGGAACAACCGCACCACGATCGTGATGGCCGGACTCCTGGGCGTCCCAATTCTCCTTCTGCTGGGGCTTATGCCGGGCGGCAAGTCTTCACGCAAGGTCCTGCTCCGGTTCATGGCAATCGTTTTCGCGGTGGTCATGGTGATGCAGGGGACAGGCTGCGGCGGAGGTAGCTTTACGGCACCGCCGTCCACTTCGGGCCAGACTCCGCCGGGTTCCTACAACATTCTGGTTCAGGGGACCGGCACGGATGGTCAGGTGTACCAGGCCGTGATTCAGGTGAATGTGACTCGTTAAGTTGGAGGCCGCCCGGAGAGAGTTCATCTCCGTGAGCGTTCCGGAAATTTCTGTTTCGCCGAGGAAAAGATGATCAAACGTATCCTGCTGGTTTTGCTGTTCGCCTGTTTATCCAGCGCCGCCGCAATTGGACAGATCGATTGCAGCCCGGGCAGTCCCGCTGCGACGAAACTCGTGTGCCAGATTCCGTTCTCGACGGGCGTGTTCACCAACAACAGCTCCGCGGGAGCAACCGGGACGGCGCTGCGGAACGCGACGGCGTTCAATTCGGCGATTGCGACCCAGGTGAGCCAGCTTCCGCTGGCGAGTTCATCGTCAGGCGTCGTGGTGGTGTTCAAGGCCGGGGTGCCGGAAATCTATAACAATCTCGGACCGATTCTTACCGATCGCGCGCAGACAGTTGGCAGGCACAAGCTGTTTCTCGGAGCCAGCGCCAGCCAGTTTGTCTTTACCAGCATCGATGGAATTTCACTGAAAAGCGTTCCCTTCACCTATGAAGCGACAGCCACCGACCCGTCGACAGGAGTGATCCTCAGCGACACCTACACGACGGAGTCCACGAACATTCACTTCACGCTGGACCAACTGGTTTTCGTGGGGACGTTCGGGCTGACGAACCGGCTCGATTTTTCCGTGATCGTTCCCTACGAACGGGTTTCCATTGGGGCCGAAACGTTCAACTCCGAGGCATACATTCTGAATGCGAACAATGATCTGGTGCTCGGCCCTTACAGCATCGCATCGACCTTCGTGCCGGGGTATGCACGAGGCTTCGGTGATGTGACCTTCAATGTCAAGGGCGAGTTGTGGCGGGGCGAGCACACCACGTTTTCCGCCGGACTGAATTTACGGACTCCGACGGGCGACGAGATGAACTACCTGGGTTCGGGTGCGTTTGGCATCAATCCTTACGTGACGGTCTCGTATCTGCGGAAGATCTCGCCCCACGCGAAGATTGGCTACCAATGGAATACCGCGACGGACCTGAACAATCCGACCCTGACCGCGGGCGGCAATGAAAGCCTCCCCGGCGGCTTCCAGTATGATGTGGGCGCGGATTGGGCATGGCTACGGCATCTCACGGTTGCCGGCGATCTTCTGGGAAGCCAGTATCTCAACGCGCCGACGCTGGCGCCCGGAACTACTCCGCTGCCGACTCCTTTGACCAACCCGCCAACTCCGAGCACGGTGAATCTGCCGACCGTCACGACTGCGAACACCAGCTATACCATTAACGATGTGAGCGGCGGATTGAAGTGGAATCCTTACCGCGATCTGGTGCTTTCCGGCAACGCTCTCTATCAGATCGACAATAATGGTCTGCGGAGCAGGATTGTGCCGCTGGTGGGCGTCTCGTATAAGTTCTGAAAGCCTGTTTTTGAAACCCGGGATAGCCAGGGGGCGTCCCACAGGGCTCGTGGTTGCCTGCGTTTTCGCCATCGGCGGAAACGCTCAACATCCAGAGGGAAACCATCCCTCAGCGCGAAAGCCGCGTTGATTCGGGTTTGCTTAATGGCACGGCAAAGCCGTGCCTCTTCAAGGCATCGAGTTTTTCGATAGCGGGTCTGTTTGGATTCTCTGTATCAGGGCATGGCTTCAGCCGTGCCGAAAACGCCTGAAAACGTTGGGGCTTCAGCCCCTGAGCGATGTCTCTCTCCCAAACTGACCCACTACCAGTTTTTCCGCAAATCCTGAAGCCATGCCCTTCAGGACAATCGAGTCTTTCCGCAAACGGATGCGCTTTAGTTCCGTTCAGTGATCGACCAGGTTCCATTCCTCTTTGCGAACGAGAACCGTATGTCGTGCGAACTGGACAGCGGGCGTCCGCTGACGACCAGGGTGGTCGTCTCCTTGCAGGCCCATTGCGCGGACTCTCCGGTGACGCTGAGGGAGGATGCCGGGCAATCGTCCTGCACCTTCGCGCCGGAATTTCCCTTGAAGAAATTTTCCAGTCCGTGCGCCTGCGATTTGCTCATGCCGGTCCATACGCCCCGCATCCTTGCCATGTCATGCGCGTTGTAAGCAGCCTTGAAGTTGTTGAGGACCTGCTGAAGGAGCGCGGGCTCATCGATGGTGGGCGTCGCCTTCGGCACGGCAGTAGGCTTGGGCGCGGCGGCAACCGCCTTGGGCTCAACAATCACGTTGACATTGCGCTGCTGAACGCCGCTGGTGCCCTTGGCTGTGAGCGTGTAGGTGGTGGTAACGGAGGGGCGAACAGAGGTCTGGCCGCTGGCGTCCACCCGGTCGATTCCGTTGTCGATCGATACCTCGGAGGCATTCGACGTTTGCCATTTCAGCGTGGTTGATTGGCCGCTTTCAATCTGCGAGTCGGTTGCGGAAAAGGAAAGGATTTGTATGGGCTGCGGCGCGGGAGTGGCGGCCGGCTTGGCCGGCGGCGGCACCGGCGTGAGCAGGGCGACGATGGAAGGACGGTCGCCTGCCTTCACGGATAGATTTTGCGTGATGGACTGGTACCCGGTTCTTTCCACTTGAAGCGAGAGTTTACCCGGCTTCACGGGAAGGATCAGGCTGCCCTGGCTGTCGGTTTTCCCCTGCGGGCTGTTGTTGATGAGAACCGCGGCTCCGGGAATGGAGTGGATAGTGAGATAGGCCTGGGTTTCGGGGACGACGGCGGCGGATTTGGATTGGGTGAGATTGAAGCTGAGGATCGCCTGTTTCTTGGCGCTGATGGTAACGGGCGGCGCCGAAGAGGTGTCATAACCGGGCTTCATGAAACGAACCGAGTGGGTTCCGGGGTCGAGCGGGAGCGTCAGCGTGCCGTCTTTCTGCGTGAAACCCTTGATGAGTCCGTCGACGAAAACCTCCACGTTATCGGTATTGCCTTTAACCATGAGGGTTCCGGTAGGTGCGGTGGGCAGCGCCGCCGGCTGCTGGGGCTGATTGGCAGCCCGCGCAGCGGGATTCACGGCAACCTGGGTTTTGGATTTATGGCTGTACCACCAGAGGCCAATGTTCACCGCGATGACAAGCACGAGAGCCACGGCGATCAGGAGGGTCGTCAATTTGCGGCGCGAGGCGGGCGCTTCGGCAATCTCGAAAGACTCGCCGGCGGCAATCGAACCCGTTGTTTTGCGGGCAACAGGTTTGGCGGCTTCGGCCTTCAGACGACGCCAGTCGGCCTGCTGCGCGGCGCCCGCAAAGTCGACCAGCTCGGCGCTCGCGCGGAGCTCGTTCATGGCCGCGGCGGGATCGCTCTTGAGGAGCGAGGCGCGGGCCGCGTCCACGGATTTACTAACCGCCTGGCTGGCGGCGGCGGCGCGCTTCGCTTCAAAGTCGGCGATGGCGCGGGTGAGCTCGTCCGAGTCGCCGTAGGCGCGCCGCACGCTTTGCAGCGATTCAAGCCCGGCGTGGAAGTCAGCTTTTTCCAGCGCGTTGTTTGCCGCCTTGACCGCATTGGCGACCGCCTGGCTGCGGGTCTGCTCGGCGCGCAGCTCAACCAGCAGCGAGTGAAGCGGCGCGCCCTCCCCGGCGGCGGGAAGATTCTGCAGCAGGTCGATGGCTTCGTCAAAATGGCGCTGCTTGCGGAGCTTCGCGACCCGGTCTGTCAGCAGCTCCAGTTTGCGGGCGGACTCGGCCTTTTGTTCTCTGGCCTCGGCGAGGAGCCGCGAGAGCGAAGCGTCTCCGGTTTCAGCGCAGACGGGATCGAGCAGCGCGATGGCTTCGTCCATCCGCTCGGCCTGCATCAGGGGCCGGGCCTTTTCCGCGCAGGCGGCGATGCGGGCGCGGCGCTGCTGCTGGGTCAGTTCCTTTCGCGCGAATTCCAGGAGCTGGGTGACTCCCTCGGCGTCAGCGAATTCAAGCTGGTAGGACTCGAGAGTCTTGATGGCGGCGTCAAACTGGCCGTGGTCAATCGACTCCTGCGCCTCGCGCAGATAGCGGCCACGGACTTCTTCGGTTTCGAGGGCCCGGAGGCGCTGCCGCAGCGAACTCTCCAGGGTGAGGAGACGTTCCTCTCCGGGAAGCTCTTCAAGCGCGCGCTGGACAAGCTGCAATGCCTCGCTGGGCGAGCGGGAAAAAATCTCCTGGGCCTGGGCGGCGGTGGAGTCGACCAACTGCCTGGCGCGGAACTGACGGGACTGGCTTGCGACCCGGGTCTTGAGCTGGAGCAGCGAGGCCTCGGTCGGAAGCTGCTCGACGGCGCGATTGACGAGATCGGTGGCGCGATCGTAATCGTCGGCGAGCAGGCAGCTTTCAATCTGCGCCTGGACCTGTTCGAGAAGCTTGCGGCGGCGCTCCTGCTCCTGTCCGGCGGACGCGGTTTGAAGCATCGCTTCCAGTTCCGGCAGGGACGGGTCGAGTTTGCCGACTTCGTGAAGAATATCGATGGCGGCGGTGAAGTGCCGCGAGGAAAGCTC
>JBAUHD010000507.1:0-2545 GCA_049680085.1 Acidobacteriaceae bacterium | reverse complement strand
GACTACGAGCGCCTGCCGAATACCAATAAGCTGGTGGTGAATCCGGACATTCCGCAGACGGCCAACCTGCCTCACGACCGCAACAACTACGGCCCGCGCGCCGGATTTGCCTGGGACATGTTTGGCTCGGGCCACACGGTGCTGCGCGGCGGCTACGGGCTTTATTTTGGACGCAACTCGAACGCGACGGTGTTCAGCGCGCTTACCTCGACGGGCTCCGCGCGCTCGGCCCGCAGCTACTTCTATCGTCCATTGGATGATGGCGCACCGCAGTTCCCCTTCGTTTTTGCGCCAACGGAAACGCCTTACACCGATCCCTACGCTGGCGATCAACTCCGCGCGCAGCCCGGCGCGGTTTATTTTGACAAGCGTTTCCAGAACCCCGAAATTGGCCAAGCCGATCTTTCGCTGGAGCAGCGTCTGGGCCGCAGCTCATCCATCACCCTGAGCTACATGGCGTCGTTCGGGCGCGAGTTGCCCCAGTTCATTGATGCAAACATCGACCACTCCGCGGTTGCCACTCTTTACTACACGCTGGATTTTCGCCTGAACCCCCAGCGTCTGGGACCGCTCAAAAACAACTTCAGCGTGCCGTTCTATTATCAGCGCCTCAACCCCAATTACGGACCCATCACGGAAATCATCAGCGAATCCAATTCCCGCTATCAGGGAGCGGTTGTGCGCTTCACGCGGCGGGCGTCGCGCAGCATCAGCCTCAACGTCGCCTACACCTATTCGCACGCCATCGACGACAACCAGAACGAGGCCACCTTCGCCAGCCTGAGCCATGTCTATGACCCCGCGAATCTGAGCATGGAGCGTGGAACCTCGAACTTCGACATTCGGCAGCGGGCCTCCGGCGGCATTGTGGCCCAGGTGCCGTGGCGCGTCCACGGATTTTTTGGGAGAGTGGCGAACGGCTACATGGTGTCCACGCTCGGCGAGTGGCGCACTGGACGACCCTACACCATGCGCACCATTGGCGGCGTCCCCACCCCGCTGTGTTCGAACTACGACTGGCTCTCCGCTGGCGGCCCGGATGGAGGCTCCAATTGCCTTCAGGATGTGACGGCGGGGGGAGGGGTCATTACCGACGGCGCGCGGCCCGCGCCCGGACTTGGCCCCAGCCTCAACGGCTCCGGCGGCCAGGACCTGCTTCCGCAGGTTGGCCGCAATACGTTTCGGTATCCGGGCGCGATAGGGCTTGACGTGCGCGCCGCCAAGCGAACCTCCATCACGGACCGGATCGGGATGGAGATTTACGCGGAAGCGTTCAATGTCCTGAACCATCCGAACGTCACAAACATTCAAACCACCGGCTATCGGCTGGAAAACCAGTCGAAGAGCGGGGCTTATCCCTATGCCAATACCGTGAGCCTCGCTTACGAGAGCGGGCTGAAAACCGAATCTGTCGTCAATGCCGACGGACAGTCACAGACACAGCTTATCGGCAGCCCGGTTGCCGCCTTCGGAGAAGTCACGAACACCAACAGCGCGGGGCTGTACCACGACCGAAAGATCCAAATCGGCTGCAGGATTTCGTTTTAATCAATCCCAAATTCATGCTGCATCTTCTCAAGCGAAATTCCGCTCGTTTCCGGATAGTAGATGGCGATGATAATGATATCCAGCACCATCATGACTCCGAAAAAGATGAATGGATAAGCCCCCGAAGAAGTAGCCATGATGGGAAAGACGAGTGAGATGACGGCATTGGTGATCCAGTGCGCGGAGCTGCCCACGCTCTGTCCCTTGGAGCGCACGCGGTTGGGAAACACCTCGCTGACATAGACCCAGATGACCGCGCCCTGGGAAATAGCGAAGCAGGCGATATAGGCCATCAGCAGCCAGACCAGCCAATCCATGTGCCGGTGAGTCAGGAAGATGGCCGACACCCCGGCCAGGCATATCACCAACCCGGAGGTGCCGATGAGCAGAAGCTTTCTTCTTCCGACGCGGTCGATGACGGCCATGGCCCCCAGCGTGGCCACCAGGTTCACAGCGCCCACTGCGACGGCCTGCAAATTGCCCGACATGGTGCTCGCCCCTGCCAGCGCGAAAATGTCATTCAGGTAATAAAGAATGGCGTTGATGCCGGACAACTGGCAGAACATGCCCACCGTAATGGCGAGAAAAATCGGCTTCGCGTATTTGCGCGAAAACAGAGGCTCGGCCGACGCCGTGCGCTCCAGGTGGACCGATGCGGCAATCTCGTCCATTTCTTCCTGGGCGTCGCTGACGCCGATCAGCCGCAGCACGTGCAGGGCCTCGGAGAGGTTTTTCTGCATCACCAGCCAGCGCGGGCTGCGCGGTATGGTGTAAAGCGCGGCGAGGAAGAGCAGGGCCGGAATTCCGGAGACGCCAAGCATCCAACGCCATTCGTGCCCGCCCATGTGCATCGTGCCGATCAGGTAGTTCGACAGGTAGGCGAGCAGGATGCCAATGACGATGTTGACCTGGAAACAGCCCACCAGCCGGCCGCGCCATTTGGCGGGAGCAATCTCGGCAATGTACATGGGCCCCAGCACGGACGACCCGCCAATGC
>JBAUHD010000506.1:0-2558 GCA_049680085.1 Acidobacteriaceae bacterium | reverse complement strand
GGTCCAGCTTTCATGGGCGTTGCCGGTGCAGGATTCGGTGCGTCCCGAGGACGCGAGGCAGAGGGTGTATTGGGGGATGTCGCGATTGTCTTTCCCGGTTGTGATCATGGTGACGGCGCCGGTGCGCGTGGGCGAGCCGCAGCTTGCGGCGGGCTGAATTTTCCAGATGGCGGTGTCGTGGGAGGCGATTTCGGCTTGCAGGGCGGAGGCCTCTTTTCCGTTCCAGAGATTCGTGGAACTGAGGCTGCAATCGCTGCCGGCGGCGAAGCCGAGATCGGCGGGGTGGAGATTGACGTGGAGCGGGGCTGCGCCTCGGTTGAAGGCGGCGACGGCGTAGGAACCGTCGCTGAGGGGCTTGAAGAGCAGGTCCATATTGGAGGTGCGGCGGACGAGGGTGGCCATTTTGCCAAGCGGGTCCTGATCGACGGCGATGATGGCCTGGTTGCCGAGAACGGCGATGGACTGCGGGCTGAGGCTGGCGACGTTGGAGCTAAGAATGAGCGGAGCCGACATCATGGACCAGAGAGCCAACTGGCTTCGGGATTCGGCGAGGGTCATGCCGTGGTCTCCGCCGATGATGAAGTCGGAGTCGTTCCAGTTGCCGGGCTTTTGGAAGCGGCCGAGCGGGAGGTTGTAGGAGTAGTTCCAGGTGACGCTATGGAAGCGGGAGCGGTCGGGACTTTTGGCGCGGAAGACTTCGACGTCCGTTCCCTCGCGCCAGAGCTGGCCGTAGTCACGCACCCAGTCGAGGACGCTGTACCACTCGGGGGTTCCCTGGAAGTATGCGGGAGCGGATTCAGAAAAGACGATAGGACGGCCCACGGTTTTGATGGCGGCGGCTTGCGCGGCGTAGGCCTTGCGGTAGGCCTCGTTCTGATTGCTGGATTTGGGGACGTAGACGTTGCAGCCGTCGAGCTTGAGGTAATCGACACCCCAGGAAGCGAAGAGGCGGGTGTCCTGCAGGAAGTGGTCGGGGCCGCCGCCCTGGGGCTCACCGCTGCCGGCGAATTTGCCGCAGGTTTCCGAACCCGAATCCTCGTAGATGCCGAACTTGAGGCCGAGAGCGTGTACTTCGTCGGCGATGGGCTTGATGCCGTGCGGGAAGCGGTGGGGATCGGCCTGGAGATTGCCGTGGGCGTCGCGGTCCTTTTGCATCCAGCAGTCGTCGATGGTTACGGTGTTGTAGCCTTTGGCGGCGAGTCCGGATTTTACGAGGGCGTGGGCATTGTCGAGAATGGTTTGCGCGGTGAAGCCGCACATATAGTGAGCCCAGTCGTTCCATCCCATGGGGGGAGTAGGGGAGAGCGGGCTCTGGGCGCTTGCGGGAGCGGCGGCGAGCAGAAGGAGCGCGAGAGCGGGCAGCGCGAGGAGGAGCCATAGTTTCTGTGATTGATGTGTTGGGGTAATTGGATTCCGCACGAGGCTGCTCCTTTTGTTTTCCGAAATGAATTGTAGCGTATTGGAATGAATTCGGAAGGGAAAAGAAAGCTTTCGCGCAGCAGAGGTCGAACTACCGTTGCTCTGCTCAGCTTTGAGAGCAGGAGGTGCGGCAAGCGTCAAGTCAAAGGTCAGCGGCTCTCAACGAACGCGGCAATCGCGTAGCGTGCGTTGTCTGACATCAGCCGTGAAATTTCTGTGACTGTTGCAATGCGCCCGCGAGCACCGGCCCTGGTGCAGTTGAGCGCGGCGGCGGCGCAGGCATAATCAAGCTGGCGCTCGACAGGCCAACCCTGCAAATGCGCATAAACAAAGCCGGCGTGAAAGAGATCCCCCGCGCCCGTGGTATCGACAGTCGAGACTCGGTAGGCAGGCCGCTCAATGGACCGCTCCCCATCCCAGGCCAACACGCCGCCAATGCCCAGAGTAACGCCCGCCAGGCGGCAATGGAATTTCTCCTGAATCATCTCCAGAGCCTTCTTCAGATCCGGTTCTCCGGTCAGCGCTGCTGGAAATTCGCGACTGGCAAAGGCATAGTCCACCAGCGGCATGAGGTCGTCGATGCCCGGCCGCAGGACATCCAGGTCGGCAATGACCGGGATGCCGGCCTCGCGGGCCCAAGTCGCGGCGGTAATGGCCGCCGTCGTGTGATAGCCGTCCACCAGCAACGCCCGCGCGGAGTTGATCCATTCGCATTCCATGTCCTCCGGCTGCAGGGTCAGACGCGGATCACGATGACACAGAACGGTCCGCTCCCCTGAACCATCGACCATAATGAAGGACTGCGGGCTGGATGCGTCATCCACCGTGATAATTCGGGTCTCGACCCCAACGTCGTCGAATGCGGCGCGGTGAAGGCGCGCGGCATAGTCATCACCGAAACGTCCGATATATCGTGTGCGCAACCCCCAGCGGCGGCAGGCGATGACGGCGGTCGAGATTTCGCCGCCCAGCAGAACACTGCGCTCGCTGTATTCGATTTTGGAACCAGGAGTGGGGATGGCCGCCAGCGGGATCACCGTATCCGTGGCATTGAGGCCCACACCCACCAGATCGACTTTTGTTCCAGAAAGCTGTGCGTTCATTCTTTCTCATGGTAATTGCTATGCGCCGTCAAGGTC
>JBAUHD010000505.1:0-6074 GCA_049680085.1 Acidobacteriaceae bacterium | reverse complement strand
TTTCCGGATCGCCGTTCAAGACGGGGCTGGGGCCGACGGCGGTGCTGGTGGACTCGACCGGCGGCTACGTGTATGTGACGAACCGGACGGACGGGACGATTTCGGCGTTTGCGCTGTCGGCGTCGGGCGCGCTGACGGCGGTGAGCGGGTCTCCGTTTACGACCGGCTCGCAGCCTGTGGATATGGCGGAGGATCCGTCGAATACCTATCTGGGCGTGGCCTGCCAGGGCGGCGGGCCGGATTTTCAGGTGTTCACGATTGGGAACGCGACCAGCGCGGCTCCGGGCGGGCTGACCAGCTTTGCGAAGACAACGGGGACCAATCCCTCGGGGACTTCGGCGGTGGTGGCGGCGGATTAGCCGTAGGCGCCTGTCCTCGGCTGAAGCCCGTCCCCTTCAAACTGAAATAGCCCCAAAGCGCGCGAGGGTTGACATGACGCTTCATGGGCTTATGCTCTGGTAAGAGGGTCATGTCTTCTTATTTGCTCGGTTTTCGTCGCCGCCATCTGTTCGCATTGCTTCTGCTTCCTCTTCTCTCCGCGCCGGTTTTTGTGGGCTGTGGGAGATTTTCGCCTCATCCTCATAATGAATACGTCTACGTGTCGGCGCGGAAGGCGTTTTTGCGCGAGCGATTGGCCGCTGTCACCAACCGGGTGGCCGACTTGAAGAACGGCGAGCGGCTGCTGGTGGTGGCGCAGGAGCGGCGCTTCTACAAGGTGAAGACGGCAGCGGGCGCGCTGGGCTGGATCGACGACCTGCAAGTGGTCACTCAGGCGGACTACGACAAGTTCGCGGGGCTGGCCAAAGAGCACGCGGGCGATCCGGTGGTGGTGGCGGGGATTCTTCGCGACGAATCAAACCTGCATATTGCTCCGGGGCGCAAGTCGGAACATTTTTATGTGCTGCCGGAGAACACCCATGTGCAACTGCTGCGGCGGGCTTCAACGGCGAAGGCGATGCCTCCGCAGGCGGTCCCGGTCCCCATTCCGGTGGCGGGCAAGAAGGCGGACAAAAAAGCGGCGAAGAAACCCAAGCGGGACATCAATGCGCCGCCGTATGTGCCGGCGGGGCCCCCCATGGAGGACTGGTGGCTGGTGCGCGGGCCGCAGGGACAGACCGGGTGGGTGCTTTCGCGGATGATGGACATAAATATTCCGCAGGAGATTGCGGGGCTGGCGGGAACGCAGAAGTATGTGGCGGCCTACCGGCTGGCGACGGTGGAAGATCCGGAGTCGAAATTTCCGAACGGGCAGGCTCCGGATTACGTGGCGGTGACCAATGCCTGGAAGCAGGGGCTGCCGTACGATTTTGACCAGGTTCATGTGTTCACGTGGGTGACGGCGCACCATCGGTATGAGCTGGCGTTCCGGCAGCGGGGCGTTGAGGGGTATCTGCCGGTGACGATCGGGAGCGGGGTTTTCAACGGTAAGACGGAGCCGACGTTTTCCTTCCGGCAGGCGGTGGACAATCAGGCGGTGGACATTGATCCGGTGACCGGGGCGGCGCGGGCGGCGAACATGGAGACGATGACGTATCGGCTGGAGGGGAACCTGGTGTATCGCGTGGGCGGGCCGGAGGCTCCAAAAGCCGCTGCAAAGACCGCGCCGGGGAAAGTGACGAAGAAGCGGCAGCCGCGGCGGGCGCGGCGTCATGCTCGCAGGGCGCCTCGGCGGGGGCGCCGACACTCCAACAGCGAGACGTGAGGCACGTAGCCGTTCAATACCGTGTATGACGTGTGACCGCAAGCTGCATGGATGCGCTTGAAGGGACACGATTTCGCCAGCGGAATCGCGGGACTTATCGCTGTACGGGCGCGCCGCGCAGAAACGTCTCCACAACCTCGTTGGCCGCGGAGAGCACCGTGATGTCCGCATGGCGGCCCGCGCCCAGCGAGCCGGTTTCAGATTCGAGGCCAACCATCCGCGCCGGGTTGCGGCTGGCCAGCCGCGCCACCTGATCGATGGGCGCGCCGGTGAACTCGGCGAAGTTCTTCACGCCACGGCTGAGCGTAAGGGTGCTGCCGGCGAGCGTGTCCTCGTCCACCACGGCCTTGCCTGATTTCACGCGCACGTCCAACTCGCCTAGCTTGTAAGTGCCGTCGGGCATTCCGGCGGCGGACATGGCGTCGGTAATCAGGATCGCGCGGTCCGGGCCTTTGCAGCGCCAGTAAATATTCACCGCGGCGGGAGCGACGTGGAAGCCGTCGCAGATCAGCTCGGCGTAAAGCTGGTCATTGGTCAGCACTTCGCCCAATAGCCCCGGCTCGCGGTGGTCGAAGGCGCGCATGGCGTTGAAGGTGTGGGTGGCGCTGGCCGCCCCGGCACGGGCTCCGGCGTTGGCCTCGGCGGAGTCGGCGTTGCTGTGACCCATGCTGCACCGCACGCCGAGGCTCGTGGCATGGGTGATCACTTCGGGCGCATTGGGCAATTCGGGCGCAATGGTCATCAGGCGAATGTTGCCTTCCGACGCCTGCCACATGCGGTCAAACAGCGCGACCGTCGGCGTCTGGAGCAGATCAACCGGGTGGCACCCTCGCTTGTGGGGCGAGAGGAACGGGCCTTCAATATGGATTCCGAGCGGGCGCGCGCCATGGTCGCGGCTGCCAATGAATCCGGCAATGCCAGCGAGCGACGTCAGAATGGCATCCATCGACGCCGTCATGGTTGTCGCCAGATACGAGCCCACACCGTTGCGCGCGAGAAACCGGCCGATTGCATCGAAAGCTTCGGGCGCGGCTTCCATCACGTCGTGCCCAACGCTGCCGTGGCAGTGCACGTCGAAGAGCGCCGGGACGAGCGTGCATCCGGCAAAGTCAAGGTGGCGTCCCGGCGGAAGCTCCCCTCCCGTACGCGAGGCCAGGTTCGCGATCACGCCATCTTCCATCGTGACTACGGGGTTCTCGATGGTTTCTTCAGCAGCGACAAGCCGGGCGGCGGTCAGTACGGTCTGCATTGCGGTTTCTCTCCAGAACCATACTAATGCCCGCTGCGGGAATGCCGAGTGGCTTCGCGGCAAGCGTAACTCTACACTGGATGACAATGAACCGTAATTCAAGCCATCCACACCCACGCATCGGCGTTCACCTTTCCACTTCCGGTGGGGTGTTCCGTGCGGCGGAGCGCGCCCGCGACATCGGTGCGAACACCTTTCAGATCTTTTCCTCCAGCCCGCGCATGTGGCGTCCGGCGCGCATTCCCTCCGAGCACTGCGCGCGGATGCGGGAGCTGAGGGAGGGGTTCGACTGCGCTCCGCTGGTCGTCCACACCAGCTATCTGGTCAACCTGTGCGGCCAGTCCTCCGAGGTGCGCGACAAATCCGTCGCGGCGTTTCGCGGAGAGGTGGAGCGGGCGCTGGCGCTGGGCGCGGAGTACCTCGTGCTGCATCCCGGCTCCTGGCGCGGTCTCACCCGCGAAGACGGGCTGCGGCTGGCTGCGGAATCCATTGGCGCGGCGACCGACGGCATCGACTTCGACGACTGCGATTTCCGCATCCTGATCGAAAACACCGCCGGGGCCGAGTTTTCTCTCGGCGGGAGCTTTGAGCAGGTCGCGGAACTCATCACGCGGCTGGAACCGGTGGTCCCGGTGGGCGCGTGCCTCGACACCTGCCACTGCCATGTGGCGGGCTATGATTTGCTTTCCGAAGCGGGCTACGAAGAAACGCTGCGAATCATCGACGCGACCCTTGGGCTGGAAGCGGTGCGCGTCTGGCACATGAATGACGCGAAGGCTGCGCGAGGATCAAAGCTGGATCGCCACCAGCATATCGGCGAAGGAACGATGGGGCTGGAGCCGTTCCGGCGTTTGCTGAACGACGCGCGGTTCGCCCACAGCGCATTCATCGCCGAGACTCCGGTGGATGAAGAGGACGACGACAAGCGAAACGTTCGCGTCTTACAGTCGCTCGTAGAGTGATGGCTCAGGCCGCATGCCGCGGTGTGTCCACGCGCTCCGCCCGCTGCTCCGGCCGGTCATCTCCGACCACGGAGACACTCTTCGCGCCGGTTTCGCGCAGCGCCTGCTTCGCCGCCGCAACCTCGTCTGAAGTCTCGCAATAGACCGAGAGCAGCGGGCCATCTCGCTTCACGCCGTCATTCTGCCGCGCTTCGTACTCCGGATACGTGGCTCCGACGATCGCGCCAATCACTCCGCCGACAAACCCTCCCGAGCCGACGCCGGTGAGGCAGGCAATGACCGGGCCCGCGGCGTAGAGCGGCTCCAGGCCGGCGATGATCAAGACCCCCAGGCCCACCACCAGCGCGAACGCTCCGCCGATCAGCGCACCAATGATGCCGCCGGTCACTGCGCCCTCCGGAGCCTTGGTGTGCTTCTCATGCGCAAAGGTGCGCGTGATTTCATAATCGGGCAGCAACATTGAAATTCGCGAGTTCGCAAAGCCCCGCGAAACCAGATGCTCCGCCGCGCTTTCCGCCAGCTCCGATGTTGCATAGATTCCGTACAGCGCTACATGTCTCTCCGCCATGGTTTTCGACTCCAACCGATTGGGATGGCGCGGTTGCGGCGCAGAGTTGTGCGAAGCGAGGAGGATGCGCGAGTCGGGATCAGCGGTCGCGGGCTAACAGGTTGCGCATGAACAGAACGCGATCCAGAATGCGGCGTCGCCGGCTGGGATAGCCGCAGGCGGGCGGCGGGCTGACCATCTGGCGCGCGAAGACGCGATAGCTCTCGGTTCCCGGGCGAAGCGTCGACCAATAGGAGAGCTTGTAAAAGATGGGCTTGTGGCTGTCGATGATTTGCCGGGTGAGGATTTTAACGCCGCATTCAAGGTTGTTTCCGGGTTGAAGAATGGTGCGCGCCGGATCGCCGGGCTTGAGTTTGCGGTCCGCGTCCCAGTCAAAGTGGCAGCCGTAGCGCACCGAATCCTGATAACTGAGCTGCAGCAGGCCCTCACTGTGGACGGGACGATTTGTGACGGGGTCTCTCGCAATCAACGCGCCGACATGCCGGACCCGCGATGTCGGATTGAGCCCCGCTTCGGCCCCGGCGAGCGCCTGAAAAAAGTAGGCCCAGAAAGCACGCTTATCCACATCCGACATGCGGTAGAAGCGTGGGCAGAAGCGGCGCACGTCCCGCGGAACCTGATTGGAGAGCAGCGAGGGCGGCAGCGCGTTCTCAACGATTTCATCCCACTGCGGGTTCCAGACAGATTGGCCGAGTTGGGATTTCTTCACATCAATCGGCGTGGCGGTGGCGGGCTTGGTGGCTTTGGCCGGCACCGCCGGAGCGGGCGCCGGATTTGCCGGAGCGGGCGCCTGATTCGTCGGAGCGGCACTTGGCTTGGGACCCGTCGTCGCGGCAGTGCTCGGTTGCTGGCCATGCACGGCGGAACACAGCAGCATGGCGAGGGCCGCAGCGAGCGCGCGTGCTTTGAATGTGCCGGAAGCGGCGGCTGGGGTCACCGCGAATCTCCTCTGCGCCCGCATAAAGCCGGAGCACAGAGTGAGATGGACGGGTGGATGGCGCGAGTTGCGCGGTTACGACACCGGAACGGTTGTGGCAAGCTTGATATCCGCCGACGAGTCGCCAATCATCAGCTTCACGGGCTCTGCTTCCACAACAAAACTGCCCTGCTGTTCATCCCAGTACGCGAGCTGCGACGCCTTGAGCGGAATCTGCACGGTCTTCGTCTCGCCAGGCGCGAGGCTGACACGCTGGAAGCCTTCCAGCTCTTCGCGCGGCCTCTGTACCTTCGACTTCAGGTGCTTTACATAAAGCTGGACCACAGCGTCTCCGGCGCGGGAGCCGGTGTTGGTTACGTCTACACTCACGGTGATGGCTCCGTCCTTTGCAAGCCGCGGCGCACTGGTCCGGATATTGGCAAAGCGGAAGGTGGTGTAGCTGAGGCCGTATCCAAAGGGATAGAGCGGCTTGCCTTTGAAGTACATATAGGTGCGGCCGTCGCGGATGTTGTAGTCATCCATCGGCGGCTCCTGCGCCAGCGAGACAGGCCAGGTTTCGGTGAGATGGCCTGCGGGGTTGTAGTCGCCGAAGAGGACATGGGCGAGCGCGGTTCCCTCGTCCTGCGAAGAATGCGCCATGTGCAGGATGGCCGGCA
>JBAUHD010000504.1:0-4691 GCA_049680085.1 Acidobacteriaceae bacterium | reverse complement strand
GGGTGCTTGCAGGCGCTTCAGATCTGCGCGTCCCCGACATTCCTACTTTCCGGCGGACACTCGGCATTTCCCGATCAGAGAATGGCTCTGTTTAGGAGCAGATTTACAACCGCGGAGAATCCTCTCCGGTGTCCTTCAGGAGCAAAAAACACGCGTTTTGCGGGGAAACCTGGGGATTGTTGGCTGTAAATTGCAGATCTTAAAAGACTGTTTGGTGGACCTGATCGGGATCGAACCGACGACCTCTTCCATGCCATGGAAGCGCGCTCCCAACTGCGCCACAGGCCCACATTGGAGGGGTATACTGACTCTCTCCATTGTCCTTGACGCTGCTGGATTCGTCAAACCGCTTCCTTTGCTGGCAACTGCGTTCCCCAGTGGCGCATCCCCCTTTGAGTCCAAATGTCTTTTCTGTTCAAAGCAATTCCGTCCGTTCTCGTCTTTTTCCTCGCGGCTCCGTTCTTCGGCCAGCCGCCCGCCGACGCCGCTCCGGCGCCCGCTGCCCCCTCGCCTTCCGCGATTCTGCAGCCCGCCCTTTCTGATGTTCAGAGCGCCACCATGGCTTTGAACATCTCGAAGTGGAAGATTCCCGGCACAGCCCGCAAGGCCGCGCAGGAGGACGTGAACTCCATCCAGCGCGACCTCGGCGGCACGCTCCCCGGTCTGCTCGCCCAGGCGGATGCCGCACCCGGCTCGGTTTCTGCTTCGTTCGCCGTTTACCGGAACCTCAACGCGCTCTACGACGTTCTGCTTCGTGTCTCCCAGACGGCGGACCTGACCGCGCCGTTCGACGAGGCCGCCTCCGTCACCTCCTCGCTGCGAAGGCTCGAAGCCGCCCGCAGGACGTTGGGAGACTCAATCCTGAACACTTCGCAGCGCCACGAGGCCCAGATCATCGCACTCACGGCGGCGGTAAAGACAGAGAAAGCCTCCGCGCCGGAACACAAAAGGGAAACCGTGATTGACGACGGCCCGGAAAAAACTCCCGCCGGAAAGACCCGACACAAGACAGTCCACAAGAAGCCCGCGCCCAAGGCCCCCTCCGGTCATTCCAGCTAGAACCGTTGCCCAGCACGAATCTTCCTAAAATCCTGCAAAATCGGGAACCTTACCCCTTTGCTCCGGTGTCTAAAGAGGTAGAGTGAGCGAGACACTCGGCCGCCGGCGGCAGTTGTTCCTCTCACTCGCAGGCTGACTTAGCTTCCTGTTAATGTAGGAGGAGCTTCTTCCATGCAAGCGGGACTCGCTGTGGGTAATCTGGCAAGCGCCATTGGAATCCGTCCGGAAGAGACTGCCGTGGTTCAACAGCTCAAGGCAGGCTCCGAGGATGCGTTCGCCTGGCTCATCGCCACCTACCACCAGCCCATCTACAGCCTGGTCGCCCGCACCATCCCCGCCGGCGCCGACGCCGCCGATGTTACCCAGGAAGTCTTCGTCAAGATCTATCGCGGCATCTCCAGCTTTCACGGCGACGCCAGTCTGCGCACCTGGATCTATCGCATCGCCCTGCACGAGGCCTCGAACCAGCGTCGCTGGTGGACCCGCCATCGCCGCCAGGAGGTGACCATCGAAGCCGAGACCGGCGACTCCAGCGAAGGCCATCCGCTTTGTATTAAGGACACGCTGGTCGATGAGCACGAGTCTCCCTTTGATATGGCCGCACAGGGCGAAATGCGCGAGCGCATTGAGGCGGCTTTGCGGGAAATCCCCCAGGCATTTCGCGCCGTTGTCGTTCTTCGCGACCTTGAAGGCTTCGCCTATGAGGAGATCGCCGAAATCCTGAACGTGAACCTGGGCACGGTCAAGTCGCGCCTCATGCGCGGACGGGCCTATCTCAAAGCCCAGCTGGCCTCTTACATCGAAGCAGCACGCAAACAGCCCTCGCGGACGAACCCGTCCGGCCTGACGGCGAAGGAGGCATGATGAAGCACTGCAAATCCACACGCGACCGCTTCTCCGCCTACCTCGACGGCGCGTTGACCGGTGTTTCCATGCAGCAGGTCGTGGCCCATCTTGACTCCTGCGCCGAGTGCCGGCATGAGTTCGCCGGGTGGCGCGCGATGCAATCCGCGCTCGGCGACCTCGGCCCCGCAAAAGTTCCGCCGGAGCTGGCCCTCCGGCTGCGCGTCGCCATTTCGCAGGAGCAGTCGCGGACGCCACGGCAAATGCTGGCCCGCTGGCAGGTGCGCTGGCAGAACACGATGGCGCCCTTTCTTCTCCGCGCCTCCGCAGGGCTCGCTTCCGCCGTGCTGCTGCTGGGCACCGCCGCTGTGCTCGTTGGGGCCTTCGCCACTCCCGAACCGGTAGAGGCGCGTGACGCTCCGCCCAACGCGGCCACCAGTCCACGCTTCCTCTATTCGATGATTGCTTCCAGCACGCCCGGCGCCTATGCGCCCCGTGCCGTCGGCGCGCGGGAAGTCAGTGTCCATGCGTCCGGTCGGCCGGGAACGGTCGAGGACGCGAGCCCCCTCGTCGTCGAAGCCTTCGTCAACCGCTCGGGTCGTGTCTACGACTATCGCATCATCTCCGGCCCGGACACGCCGGCCTCGCGCGCGCATATTGAAAACCTGCTGCTCTTCAGCGTCTTTGAGCCCGCCCGCGTCTTCGGCGAACCGATGCGCGGCGTCGCCGTCCTCTATTTCTCCGGCATCTCGGTCCAGGGTTGAGCCACAGCCCACAGATCACGGCCCCGCCCTGATACCCGGAATTCTGAACCCGGCACGCCTGTTGGCGAATCTCTTTCTTCGGAAGTTTTCCGTCATACACTTCCTGTAACACACCAAGGAGCGCTCCCCATGATCCACTCCCACGGCTACGCCGCGCAGCAGTCCACCACGCCTTTGTTCCCGTTCCGCTTCACCCGCCGCGACCCGAAAGAACACGATGTGGTCGTCGAAATCGAATTCTGCGGCGTCTGTCACTCCGACATTCACTCCACCCGCAACGAATGGGGCAATGCCGTTTACCCCATGGTTCCGGGCCACGAAATCATAGGCCGCGTCACCGCCATCGGTGGCGAGGTCACCCGGTTCAAAATCGGCCAAAGAGTCGGCGTCGGGGTCATCATCGACTCCTGCCGCAACTGCGCAAGCTGCCGGAACAATGAGGAGCAGTATTGCGAAGTGGGAACCACCCTTACCTATGGAATGCCTGACAAGTACGGCGACCTGACGCAGGGCGGCTACTCCAACAACATTGTTGTCGAGGAGCACTTTGTTCACTCTGTTTCCACAAAGCTCGACCCCGCCGGAGTCGCGCCGCTGCTCTGCGCCGGCATCACCACCTACTCGCCGCTGCGCCACTGGAACGTGGGCCCCGGCAAGAAGGTGGGCATCGTGGGACTGGGCGGCCTCGGCCATATGGGTCTGAAGTTCGCGCACTCCTTCGGCGCGCACGTTACGCAGTTCACCACTTCGGAGTCAAAGGTAGCGGACGCAAAGCGACTGGGCGCGGATGAGGTCGTCATTTCAAAAAATGCCTCAGCGATGAAAAAAGAGGCCAACAGCTTCGACTTCATACTCGACACCGTTTCCGCCGTGCATGACCTCAACGCTTATCTGCCGCTGCTCAAACGCGACGCGGTGTATTGCCAGGTCGGGCTGCCTGACCAGCCTCCGGTGATCCAAATGGGAAACCTTCTCTTCAAGCGCCGCGCTCTCACCGGCTCCATCATCGGCGGCATGGCCGAGACTCAGGAGATGCTCGACTATTGCGCCGATCACAACATCGTCTCCGATGTCGAGATCATTCCCATCCAGAAGGTCAACGAGGCCTTCGAGCGCGTTCTCAAAGCCGATGTGAAATACCGCTTCGTCATCGATATGGCTTCGCTCAAAGAGCAGTAGACACATCGCCTCCACTCCAACGGGTTGCCCCCTCTACGGCAACCCGCTGGTTCACGAACGCGTCCCACCCTGCGTGGAGGAACACACATGCCAGCAAAGAAGAAAAGCGTAGCGAAGAAGAGTTCGGCGAAGAAATCTGCTTCGGCGAAGAAATCATCGTCCGCAAAAAAATCGTCATCGACAAAGAAATCCTCATCCGCCAGGAAAAGCCCGGCAAAGAAGAGCCCCTCGAAGAAGTCATCCAGCAAGCGCAAATACGGCCCCGCCGCCGGCAAAGCCGTGGAGAGCGAGATGCGCGAAATGAAGCAGGGCAAGCTGAAGTCAGGGCGCAGTGGGAAGAAAGTCACCAACCCGAAACAAGCCATCGCCATCGGCCTCTCGGAGGCGCGCCGGTCCGGCGCAAAGGTCCCGAAGAAAAAATCCTCATAAGGAATTTCAGGACAGCGGGTGAGGATTCACTCGCTCTTGGTCGAGGTCGAAGCTGCGGGCTTGCTGCCGCTCTCCGGCGAGGAAGCCGGCTTGCTCTCCGCCGCCGCGGGCTTGCCGTCGCTCGAACCCTCTTTGGACCCCGAAGCAGCTTTGGCATTGCCCTTCGCCGCGTAGTCGTTAACGTACCACCCAGAGCCCTTGAACTGAAACGCCGGTGCGGAGATCAGCCTCTCCACTTCGCCTCCGCACGCCGGGCACACCTTCTCCTCCGGCGCGCTGAAGCTCTGGATTTTCTCGAACTGATGTCCGCACTGTTTGCAGCGATATTCGTAGAGCGGCACGGGGTTCCCTTCCTGACGTTCCTTATTCTACCGGCTGCGGCTTGGCGCCCAGGCGGGCCACGCGCACTTCGTGAAT
>JBAUHD010000503.1:0-1598 GCA_049680085.1 Acidobacteriaceae bacterium | reverse complement strand
GTGCCGTCAAAGTTGATCCGGTAGGCATGAACGAAATACGGGTCTTCGCCCGGATTCATGCCGCTGGCTTCGAAGTAAATCTGACGCTTCTGGTCGTCTACGTAGTTGACTGCCCGCACCACCCAGTCGCCCTTGGTGATCTGGTTCTCCACCTGTTGCGTCTTGCCGTTGTAGAGGTAGAGATGCTTCCATCCATCCCGCTCTGACGCCCAGATGATCTCCTGGCCGTCGTTCACGTCATGGCGGTAGATCGAGCCGTTGTCGTACTGGTTGTCGCGCAGCGGCTCATAGTCGATGAAGGTCTTGCTCTGTTCGGTGATCAGCGCCCGCGTCTTGCCCGTCGCCGCGTCCACTTCGATCACCCGAAAAACCTGGTGTCCGCGCTGGTTGTACTCAAAGGTGAAGCCGCGGCTGTCCTTCCACCACTCGGCTCTGCTGATGTTCCACGGATTCGAGAACAGTGCGCTGTCAATCCGGATTTCCTGTTTGTCGGCAATCTGGAACAGCGACGGCTGCTCCAGAGTCAGCACGTCGCCCGCCTTGGGATAGACCATGACGTAGGACTTCGGCTGAAGCTGGTTTGCGGGCGAGGACTCAACATATTGAACCAGGCGCCGATAGCCGGGAAGGATGCGATAAGCCACAAGATGCTTCGAATCCGGCGACCAGTTCAGCGTGCGCAGCGCGTAGTAGTCGCCCTCCGAGCCGTCATCACTCAACGCCGATTCCTGCTTGCCGTCCTTCGAGCGCACCCACACGTTGTAGTTGTCGATGAAGGCCAGCCACTGCCCGTCCGGAGAGGCCACAGTATGCTCCCGGCTGTTTTCCGCCTTGGGCGTATCGTCATAGCCGCCTTCAATCACACCGTCAATCACCGGAGCGCCGTTGATCGTTTCGCCCCCGTCGTTTCTGTTCCCGCGACCGCGAAAATTCACGGGCTGGCTCTTGCAGGTGTAAGAGCTCAGGTCACACCGCCAACCCCCGCCCTCCGCCGCGAACTCAATCGCCGAGCGGTGGTCCACAAACCGGAAGTTCCGGAACGGAAGATCAAAGGGCTTGTATTCCTTCTTGCTCGCTTTGGAAAGAGCGGCCGCCAGCTTCGCGTGGTCAAAGGCCGGCTCCTTCGTCAACTTGTCGGCGTCCACTACCATGAACTCGTGCCCGCCCTCGACCGACTTGCTGTAGAGAACCGTGTCGCTGTCCCCCTGCCATTCAGGCTGCCCGGCCACATTCACTGTCAGCTTGCTGTACTTCTGCCCAATCTCCATCGAGCGCTCAAAGTCGGCCCGCGTAAGCTGCTGCGCACTCACCGTGAATGGAATGGCCGCAGTCAAAGCCGCCATCGCCGCCCACTTTCCTAACCTCTTCATAAGCTCCCCTTTTGCCGCATTGAATTACTCTGTGTATGCCGCGCAGGGGTCCTCTCCCGGACGCGGAGTCCAGGAAAAAATCCGGCGCGAATTTGCTCTGAATGTGCTAAATTTAGTATTCATTATTGTAGACAATTATGGTAAATAATTTTGTGTTTTCTTCCGCCATCCAGGTCGTGGACTCCCACACCGCCGGAGAGCCGACACGGGTCGTTCTGGACGGAGGCC
>JBAUHD010000502.1:0-4366 GCA_049680085.1 Acidobacteriaceae bacterium | reverse complement strand
GCCAGGCCGCTGGTGTCCAGCCATCGCAACAGGGAACGCCACTCCCCGTCAGATAGAAGCCTCAACCGCGCGCACTGCGCAGGCAAAGGATCGCAGAAAAGCAGCAGCGCAGCCTCACGTATCTGCTGTTGCCGGCTCAGAGGCTCGACCACCGGATTGGTGCTCAATTGGGACATAACATCGCAAGCGAACGGGTGACTCTTCGCCCAATTTAGCCTGTCGCGTGCCCAGGATTGTCACGGTAAGGTCAGGCGAACGTCAACACGTTGTTAACCAATCGCAACCTTGGCGGTCTCGCCGGTTCTTCCGCCCGGCGCAAGGGGCGCTCCTGACAATCAAGTGACAATGAGCAGACGTGGCTGAGACACCTTTCATGGCGCATTTCGCTACCGTGACTTATATGCCGCATCTGAATTTCAATCCACATCGATCCAAAATTTACCGGACTGCGAGATTCGCCGCGTTCCTTCTTATTCCGCTCTGCGCGGTGCGGCACGGCACCGCACAGAATGCGCCGCTGCTCTCCGGCGGAGTGGGATTCTTCACCAGCACCAATGGAGGAAACACAACCTACTTGCCGATTATGGAGCCGCTGCTCGCTGCCCCGCTCGGAAGCCATATTCTTATCGAATCGCGGGCCGCTCTGCTCGAAACTTTCTCTCCGAATAAGGACGGACAGTCCGGCTATGGGCACACACATTTCATCGGCCTCACCTATCTCGAAGGAGATTATTTCGCTTCGCCGCACGTTACAGTTGTCGCGGGCAGTTTTCTGCTCCCCTTCGGCACTTACAATGAGCGTCTGTCGCCTGTGTGGATCAGCAACTTCCAGGATGGCCCGCTCATCGCAAGCCTCGGAACAATGTCCAGCGGCACTGGTGTTGGAGGGATGCTGCGCGGATCTGCCATCTCACGAAAAAAATATTCCATTGATTACGCGGGGTGGTTTTCCGCGCGCAGCGGGAATTCACAGTTCAACTCCAAGCGCTCCGCGGGCGGGCGTGCCAGCTTGATCCTGCCGAAAAGTGGCTTGGAGATAGGTCTTTCCTATGATCGCTTGTTACAGGAGACACAAGAGAATTTTTACGGAGCCCATGTCTGGTGGGAGCCCGCAAATAGCGGCTTTCGCCTGCGCTCCGAATTCGCGCGTGGGCATCACGCGCAGGGCTATTGGCTGGAAGCCGACTACCGCACGATGGCATTTGGCGGCCTCGATAGCTGGATCGGGCGCGCCGAACCGGTCTTCCGCATGCAACAGACCTTCCGCCGCGATACGATCGTGAGCGACGGCTTGCCCCTCGCGAATACACAGCGCGCCGACTTTGGACTCGACTACAACCTGCCGCACAATACAAGAATCATCACCAGCTACTCGCGTCAGTTCTCTTCTGCCGGCGATCGCAATATCTGGGAAACTGGAATCGTCTATCGCTTTCTTTTCCCAACCTGGAAGGGCAAATAGCCGCATCTTTCACAATGCGGGATGGAGACTTTCGATCTTCTCAATGGCCCAGTTGGCCAGCTTGGCGTTTTCCGGGGCTGTCGCGCGGATATGCTTCAGCGTATCGAGCGATCCTGTATCTCCGCGCCACGCCACGATTCTGATTGCCCGTGCGCGGACCATTTGATTCTCACTGTCCAATGCTCCCCGGACTTCAGGCAAAACCCCGGGCCCGGCCTGCACCAACATCCACTCCGCCTTGTCGGCGACTTTCACATCGCTTGCCGATAATTCCCGCACCGCCGGCTCCGGATCAGCGGCGATGCGGTCCCACAACTGAAACGCGGCCACAACACCGTTCATCTGCGAAAAGTCCTCGCCCGCGCGGAACGCCTGCTCCTCCAACGCTCTGGTCGTTTCAGGCCCTTTCAGCATGGAGATCGCCCGCATCATCTCCATCTGGCAGCGGTAATAGCCCATAATCGTCTTGATTTCAGCCTGTGTAAGTTGAGGCTTCCCGCGGCGAACATAATCTTCATAGGCGATCCGTGCTGTCTTCATTTCCACCTGCAACTGCTCTGGAATCGCCTTTGCCGCCAATCCTGGTTGATGCCGCGCCAGAGCCAGCGCAGCCGCTCCACGCACCGAGGAATCAGCATTCCTCAGGAACGGCAATAGTTCCCGCGGCCCTGCTTCACCTGCAACGTGAGACAGCGCCAGCAATGATTCCACCAATACCTGGGAACTCTTGTCGTGCAGCAGCGGGAGAAATGTGCTGGCCGGCGCGCCAAGCATCCCCAGCGCCCACGCCGCGTTCGCCCGCGCATCGGCATTGTGGGACTGCAACGCGACGCCAAAAACAGCCAGAGGCGTTCGTGGGCGCGCAGTCACCAGGGCCACCGCGGCAGCCCGCGAAACGTGATTGTCCGGGTCGGCCAGCCAATGTGCGAATTCGTCGCGCAGCGCGAACCCACGATACAGCGACAGTTCCAGAATCGCCTCCGCTCGGCTGCTGCTTGCGCCCATTTCTGCTTTGGCCGCCAGCGCAGCTAGCTTTCCCCCGACCGGCCGTCCAACCGCATCTGCGCCCAATCGCGGATAATCGACGTTGATGCCGTCCACTCCGGCCGCTACGGCGGCTTTCATTGCGGCAATATCCATCTCGTATTCATTGGCCGAAAAATTTGCGATGACCCGCTTACCAACGCGATGAAAAGCCTTCACCTGCTCTGCCGTTACGCCCGGTTGCACCCACGCTGTCCCCGCGCCCGCGTCTGTCGCTGGCGGATACAGCTTTTTCACATCCGACCATTCATCGTTGAACTGAACGCGCTGCAACATGCCTTCTCGCCGCAGGATCTCTAAAACCTCAGCGCCCATCCCTTTATCCTTCATATCCAGAATCAGCCGGATGTTTCGCTGCCGCGCCATGCGCAGCGCATCCTCGAAAAGAGGGATCCGCAGACCATCAAAACGCTCTCCCATCCAACCGCCCGCATCGCGCAGTCGCAGATCGCCGTAATAACTTGACTCCACATCTCCAGTGCCGTCGGTAAGCCGTTCGAGAACCCCATCATGGTTCAAAACGATTTCGCCATCCAGCGTCCGGCGCAGATCAATTTCGACCACGTCGCAACCCAGCAGCGCGGCTTGCTGCAACGACTCCAGCGTATTCTCCGGGACATCCTCGTTTGCGGTGCGATGGCACAGTAATTCCACTCGGCTCTTGGTCAGGTCGGCAGCGCGGGCAGCCGCCACGGAAAAAACAAGAAGCAGAAGTACGATCGAGATTCGTTTCATATTTCCTCTTTTTTCTGCAATGCTTTGAAGCCGTTAACCGCTCGCATCCGGTCATTCGAACCAACCAGCAGCCGGAACAGCATCGCTACCACAACCGCAAGCACGGCAATTCCAGCAAGCACCCGTGGATATCCGAATCGAGTCAATAAAATCCCTGTGCCTGCAGTCGCACCGGACGCCAGCACCGCGTTACAGAACATCGTCATCGAAGATGCTGTGCTGCGCTCCTCCTCCGGCACCCGGCTCATCAGCAGGTTGTAGAGCCCCGGACTGCTCATCCATTGCATGGCGGAGAATCCCAGATACATTGCCATGGCCAGACTCGCATTTTGCGTTGCCGCCATGCAGGCCAGAGCCACAGCCGTCAATATCTGAGTGGCAACAATTCCATTGATCAGCCCAAGCGTCCGAAACAAAATGGGAGTCAGCAGCACCATGCAAAATTGCAAAATCTGGGCCGCTGAAAAGATCAGCCCGATGTTGAGCAACGGAACATGCAGAGCGCGCGACAGGTATACATTCGCGAATGGATTGAACGCCGCCAGCACCGCCGCCCACAGCGCCATCGCCGGCAAAAAGCGCAGCAGGAATGGATTGAGCCGCCATGATTTGGGTCGATGGAAGCGCCGCCCGTTGTTGTTTGCCAACGCCTTGTCCTGAGGGGGTGGCAACCGCAATCGCGGCAAAACAACCAGCCCCATCGCCGCGATCCCGCAGGAAACCAGCAATATGAGCCGCTTCACCTGCCCTGGGTTCATCGCAATGCCGGCGTCGTTCAGCCATTGCGGGAGATACCCACAAATAGCGCCCCCCAAAGCGCTGGTACCGATGCTTACGGAGAAGATCAGGCTGAAACCCGAGGCGCGATTTTCCTCCGTCGTCAGGCCCGCCAACGCCGGCAAAAAGCAAACTCCCCACAGGCTCATTGCCAGACCGGCCAGGAAGCCGAGGGCAATCTGCGGCGTTCGCCACATTGCGACACAACGCAACGCTCCGAGCAATGGGGCAGCGACGAAACACACCGTCAGCAGCGGACGCAGCCCGAATTTCCGCGCCAGTTGGCCCACGGGGAGTGTGCCGGCAACTGTTCCCAGCGTGAAGGCTCCGCCTATGATTCCTATGTCG
>JBAUHD010000501.1:0-3322 GCA_049680085.1 Acidobacteriaceae bacterium | reverse complement strand
ACGCAGGCCCACGCGCCCAGCCGCATGGTTCCGCCCATCTCCTCCACACCCGTCAACTCGCGCAGTTTGTAGATCACGCGATGCGTTGCCGCCGGATCGAACTCGCTCGAATTGGCGTCGCTCAACCCGCATACGTTGCGCGCAAACTCAATGCACGCCGTCTGCATGCCCAGGCAAATGCCGAAATACGGCACGCGGTTCTCCCGCGCATAGCGAATCGCATTCAGCATCCCCTCAACGCCGCGCTTCCCAAACCCGCCCGGAACCAGAATCCCGTCAAAGCCCGCAAGCTGCGTTTCGTAGTTCGCGGTCTCAAGACCCTCGGCCTCCACCCAGGTCACGCGCAACTTCAAATTGTGCGCCAGCGCGCCGTGCACCAGCGCCTCTTTCAGCGACTTGTAGCTGTCCTCATACTCCACATACTTGCCGACAATACCGATCGAAACCTCGTCCACCGGGTTATACGACCGCCGGACAATCTCCTCCCAGCGGCTCAAGTCCGGGGCCTTCGTTTCGAGGTGCAGATACTTCAACGCCAGCGCGTCCACGCCCTCGCGCGCAAACGCCAGCGGAACCTCATAAATCGACTCCACGTCCTTGGCCGTAATCACGGCCTGCTCTTCCAGGTTGCAGAACAGCGCAATCTTGCTCTTCAGCTCGCGCGAGAGAAAGCGGTCCGTGCGGCACAGCAGAATGTCCGGCTGAATCCCAATCGACAGCATCTCCTTCACCGAGTGCTGCGTGGGCTTGGTCTTCAATTCCTGCGCCGCGCTGATCCAGGGAACCAGCGTCACATGCACAAACACCGTGTTCTCGCGCCCCAGTTCCTGCCGCATCTGCCGAATCGCCTCCAGAAACGGCAGCGACTCGATATCGCCCACCGTCCCGCCGATTTCGACAATCGTGATGTCGTTGGCCGCCGCAACTTTGCGCATGGCGTTCTTGATCTCGTTGGTCACGTGCGGAATCACCTGCACGGTCTTCCCCAGATAATCACCGCGCCGTTCTTTGGTGATGATCTGTTCGTAAATCCGCCCGGTGGTCAGGTTGTTGTCGCGCGAAAGATGCGCGTGCGTGAAGCGCTCGTAGTGGCCCAGGTCCAGATCGGTCTCCGCGCCGTCGTCCGTCACAAAAACCTCACCATGCTGAAACGGCGACATGGTTCCCGGATCGACATTCAGGTACGGGTCAAACTTCATCAGGTTGATCCGCAACCCGCGGCTTTCAAGCAAACAGCCGATTGAAGCCGCAGCCAGTCCCTTGCCGAGACTGGACACAACTCCACCGGTCACAAAAATGTACTTGGAGGACATTTCGGCTTCACCTTCCTGAATTGTTTTTGATGGACGTACCGGAGGGGCACAATCCATTATATCCGGGGACGGGACGGAAGAAAGCAGTAAATCGCTTCGAAGAGCATCAGCGCGGACGTTCTATGGCTGGAAGTCGAGATTTGGCGGGATGGACCTCAGCGAAGCGCAGCAGCTGAAGGCGACGGAGGACGAAAACCGCCGGCTCAGTAGTTGGAACGTCGAGGGCAGGTCAGTGCAGCATTAAAAGATGCTAAGACACCTTCGATCTGGGTTCTGCTCCAAAGGCACATTTGACGTTCTGGATGTGGTGGCACCCAATCGTCAATACTTAGTAGCGGATCCCTTGGAAAGTTAAATGGACTGGCGAAAAGATCGATAAGACGGAACTCCCCAGTACGGATGTCTTTATTAAGGAACGCGCCTTTGTTGACGTATGTCGAGGTTAAAAGGTACGGAATCCCTGAGCTTAAGAAATTGCGCAGAACCAACTCTGCATCTTGAAAAGACAGATGGAACAAGCAATCCCGGCAGATCATCAGATCCGCGTTTGGAAATTTATCCACGGTCAGGTCCGCGTGAATAAATGAAGTCGTGCCATCTCCGTATTTCTCATTAAGTGAGGCGATCAATGGGTAAACGACATCTGCCCCGATGTATCGTATGTCTATCTCACTTAGAACCTGGCGCATCCAGTTGAAATCGCCGCAGGGTGCGTCGAACAATATCCGAATAGAAAAATCCTTCAGCAATTTTGAGAGATTTCTACGGAGATTTGCGGTGTACTCCAGACTTGATCCCTGCCCGCTTGGAGTCAGTCCACCCCAGGCATTACTCTTGTATATCCATTCAAATCGTTCCTGGTTTGTTCGATTGTTTTTCAGCTTGAGACACAGGACACTGATGATGTGACGGCAGGTCTTGACAACTCCCTCCTGTTTAAGCGACTGAAGAACTTGGATTATACGTGTCTTCATAGTGGGTATAGTGTATCTCCACAATTTGAACACACGTCTCCGCTGCGACGGAAATCAGGCGAGGGTCGTGAGCCCGGCGGGTGGGGTCGCATGAGGCAATTCTTCGGCGACGGGCGTCCAGGGGCCTCCCGCAAGAGACAAAGAGCCTATGCTGAAACCATGCCTCTTGACTGGACATCCGGCGCGCTGGCCGAGGGCCTCTGTTGCTATCGGAAATCGGAATTCTTCCTCGCCCACGAACATTGGGAGAGCGTCTGGTTGAAGCTGGAAGAGCCGGAGAAGAGTTTCCTGCAGGCGCTGATTCAGACAGCGGCGGCGTTTCACCACCTCAGATCCGGAAACTCCGTAGGAGCGGCCTCCCTGTTGCAAAGGTCTCTCCGCCGTCTCGAACTCTCCCCCGAATCATTCGGGAACATCGCGACAGGACCGCTTTGCAGCCAGATTCGCGAGTGGCTGAGAGTGCTTGAGAACGGGACGCAGCCGCATCCAGCGACTGTTCCGCACATTCAGGACTGACTCGGCGCCTGCGATAACGCCCTTCGGCGCCGGAGCGCTGTTTCCGGTCACAGTTTTTTGATCTTGATATTCCGGAAGCATAGCTTTACTCCCGGATCGCCCTTCGGCTCGGTGCCTTGCAAAGCAATCCGTCCCGTGTGGTACTTGCTGAATCCAGGCATTTGCGCGAATTTTGCCCCGGCGATCAGATCCTTCCAGTGCGTGTCCCACAAGTGCGTGTCGACCACCTTGTGCCCGTTCTGGAAAAGCTGCAAGTGTCCATTGTCCGCAAGAATCTCGAATTGATTCCATTCTCCCGCCGGCTTCACCCACTCCACCTGATCCGAGATCATGTCGAAAATATCGCCGGAGCGCTCCTTCAGAACACGGCTGTCCGGAACCGTGCACGCCAGGTCCGCAATCTGCATCTCGACACCCGTGTCGTACGTTTCATGGTACTCAGGCGACTCGTGGACATAGAACATTACGCCGCTGTCGATGCAGGGCCGCGCCTTCCACTCGAGCTTCAGATCGAAATTC
>JBAUHD010000500.1:0-5163 GCA_049680085.1 Acidobacteriaceae bacterium | reverse complement strand
GTCCACCACCGCGATATTCGACGGCTGGTTGATCTTCTGCGCCTTCTGCTCCGCCGCCGCAATCACCCGCCGCGCCTCTTCCAGAGACACGCTCATCATCCTCTGCTTTGCCATGGTTCCTCCTGATCATTCCGATTAGTCTATGCGGAATCGCTCTTCGCTCTCCCATCCGCTTCTGGTTCAGATGCGGATGGCAACGGTCGCCCGCGCCTGACGCCAATGCGCTTCACCGCATCTAAATCGAAAGAGCACGGCCACCTGGTAGAAATCACCACCAGAAGCACGGCACGGCAAGATATTGGCAGTTTTTCTCTCGTTGTGCGCCATGCAGCTCGCCGCTCAAGCCAACAGCGGCGAGCTGCGCATTCAAGGTACCGGCCCCACGGGCTGGCCGGTTCAGGAAGCCACGGCGTTGTCCGAACTACGCCCACCCTCGGCCAGCCAGAACGTCAGGCCGGTCAGCAGCGCTCCGCCCACGGCGAACTTGACGCCCGCCGCTGCGCCGGACGGCGACAGGAACGCCTCCAGCATGCCCGCCACAAAGAGCAGCGGAATCACGCCCGCGAGCAGCCGCACCGCTTCGCGCGCGCCCAGGGCCAGCGAATCCCGCCGCGAAAGCACGCCGGGGAAAAGCAGCCCCGCGGCCAGCCGCAGCCCCGCTCCGCCGGCGATAAAGATGCTGGGCAGCTCCAGCGCGCCGTGCGCGGCCATAAAGCTGAGCAGGTCCTTCGCCATGTGTGCGCGCGCGCATGCCGTGAGCACCGTGGCGATCTCCACACCGTTGAAGAACATGAGGTAGAGCGTGCCCAGTCCCGCCGCGATGCCCCCGGCGAAGGCCATGAAGCTTACGCCGATGTTGTTGGTCATGATGGCGCTCGAAGCCTGCGGCTTCATGCTCACAATCGAGTGCGTCCACATCTGGTGATGCTCGATGGTCTGCACCATCTGCGGTCCGAGCAGCAGGTGCATGAACTGGGGCCGGGCCAGCGTGAGCAGCGTGCCCAGCAGCAATCCGGCTAGAAAGATCAGGAAGGAAGCCGCCACATAGCGAAACAGCCGCCGGAAGACTCGCGGATACTCCCGCGCCATAAACCGCGCCACCGACCCGAAGCCCATCCGCCGCCCGGAGTAGATGCGATTATGCGCGCGGCTCAGCAGGCCGTTCAGGTATTCTTCCAGCGTGAGCGAAGCGCGGTCGGCGCGGACCGCCGAGAGGTCGGCGGCAATCTGCCGGTACAGCAGCCCGAACTCCCGCAGCTCGCCGCCCGCGAGCGCGCGTAGCCCGGAAGACTCGACCTGCCGCGTCAGCGAGTCCAGCCTGCTCCACGAAGTTTGCCGTTGCTCAATCCAGCGATTCGAGATCATATAGGAAGGGTTCCAGCGGAAGTCATAGAATATGCCCGAAGTCCTCAGCATGAACCCGCTCAGCCCGGCCATAAGTCCAGACCAGCTTACTATCGACACCCCCGAACAGGTGTCCATTCGCTTCCCGGTCGCCGGACTGGGCAGCCGGTTTTTAGCCATCCTGGCCGACACCGTTGTGCAGGGCCTTGCCTACGCGGCGCTCATTCTCGTTTTCGTGCTCCTCATGTCCTCCGCGCCCAAGGCCGCGGGCGGGGGCTTCAGCCACAGCGGCGAAAAGTGGCTGATCGCCGGCCTGGTTCTTTTTCACTTCCTTCTTTACTGGGGCTACTTCGCGCTGTTTGAGACGTTCTGGAACGGGCAGACGCCCGGCAAACGATTCTGCAAAATTCGCGTCATCCAACAGTCGGGCCGCCAGATCAGCTTCTTTGAGGCGATGACCCGGAACCTGATCCGCGTCATCGACATGCTGCCCGGCTTCTATCTCATCGGCGTGATCGCCATGCTGTGCAACCGGCAACACCAGCGGCTGGGAGACCTGGCCGCCGCGACCCTCGTCGTCCACGAGCGGGCCGCCGACGAGCCGCTATGGGGCGGCAACGGCCCCCGCACCATCACCGCCGGGGCCTTCGAGCGCGTACGATCCGAGCCCGTCTTCGAGCATCTCAGCGCACCGGCCCTGCCCGCCGACGCCGTTGCCCGGCTCACGCACGAGGACCTGGCCGTGATCGACCGCTTCTTCTCCCGCATCCTCGACATGGAGCTGGATACCCGCTCCCGGCTCGCCGAACGGCTGGCCGCGCAGATGAGCCTCAAGATGAAGCTGCCCGCCGGAGTCGAGACGAAACCCGAGGACCTGCTCGAAGCCATCGCTCACCAGATGCGAGGGCAGGGGCGCTAAGGGCATCCAACAAAATCCTTTTACTTGCCCACTTATTCCGCTATCATTCGTTTGCCTCTCTTCATTTTCGATTTCTCTGGAGATGCATTTTGCCCAGGTTCTCTTCACCGTTCGGCGGATCCCTCCTTTCGATATTGTTCCTCTCCGCAGCGGGACTGGGTATGGCTGCCTGTGGCGTTAACCCTGGCAATCCTGTTACCGGTGGCACAGGAGGAGGCCAGTCCTCCCCTGAGGCGACCCTCGTCTCTATAGCCGTTACGCCCGCCGCTCCATCCCTCCTGGTTGGGTCAACCCAGCAGCTCACCGCGACCGGCTCCTATAGCGACGGTTCGAGCCAAGATATTACTTCTTCCGCGCAATGGACTTCCGCGACCGCCAGCGTCGCATCCGTAAATTCCTCCGGACTGGCAACCGCTCTTTCGCCGGGAACTTCCACCGTCACCGCCAGCCTCGGTTCAATCAGCGGGTCTGCCACTCTCACCGTTACCGCGGCTGCGCCCACGCTCGTATCCATCTCCATTACGCCGGCAGCGGCATCCGTCGCAGTCGGATCAACGCAACAGTTTTCCGCCATCGGCACGTATTCCGATGAAAGCACCGCCGATCTCACCCGCCAGGTCACCTGGAGCGTCGCCAATTCTCACGTCGCGTCAATCAGCGCGGCGGGGCTCGCATCCGCTGCACAAATTGGCTTCACCCAAGTAACGGCGGCCTTGGACGGCATCTCCGGCACGGCCAACCTCGCCGTCGTCGGCGTTCCCCGTTATCTTTACGACCTGAGCGACGCCGGACGCGATGTTTCCCGGCTCACGATCAATGCCTCCACCGGCCAGCCCCGCTATCTCGGGTACCAATCAACAAATTCGTACCACAACGTCAGCTGGGGCTGCCTCAGCATCGATCCGTCGGAAAAATACGCTTACGTTACGACGCAGGTTCAGGATTCAGGCACTGGAGCCGATGTGGCCAATGTTTTGGACTATTCTATTAACGCAACCACGGGCGCGCTAACGCTTCTGCCCGGAAGCCCATACACTCTCAGCGAACCGATTAGCTGCATTCAGTTCCTGCCGGGCGGCAACTTCGCCTATGCAACTCCGGGAATCGAGGGTACGGGCAACCATCTAGTGACGCTGGCAAAGGATGCGAGCGGCAATCTCTCCGTCGTCAACTCCATCACACTGCCCAGCTACCCGGACGGCCTCACTATCGATCCACAGGGAAAATTCCTTTACGTCGCCTCTGAAGTAATCACCGTTGGAGGGAACGCTTACGCCTACGGATACACCATCGACTCCACAACCGGCGCGCTGACGCCCATCGATGGCACGCCGCTTCAACTCGGCGTTGGCACTTATGGGTATTTCTCGTTCGACCCCTCCGGCAATTTTCTGTATTTTGCGGACAGCGCCGACACCGCAATCAGGAATTTCAGTGTCAATCGCGATTCCGGAGCCTTGACCGCCAGTGCGGGCGTCGTCAATCCCTGCGTGAATCCAAACGCCGTGCGGTTTACTCCGGATGGCCAATATGCGTTTACCAGTTGCAGCACAGGCGGCGTGGTCAGCTTTTCAGTGGGTTCAGCCGGCCAACTCACGCCGATCGCAACCGCGCCAACCAAAGCGGTCCCGCAAGGTATCACGGTTGATCCGTCGGGCCAATTCCTTTACCTCATCTCAGATTTCAACTATCTCTCCACATACAAAATCGATGGCGATGGCACCCTCAGTCTGTTTAGCCACACAGCGGGCCGCTTTTTAGAAAGCAGCATCGCCATATTATCCGGCACTGCTCCCGTAACCTACACCACACAATCCGCCTACCTGACGTCGAGCGGCGACAATCGCCTCGCGTCCTACACAGTCAATTCCGATGGAACGCTCACCCCGGTTCAGACCGCAATCACGCTACAGTCGCCCTTCTCTCTTACCACACTTCCGTGGGCGTCAGATTTGCTCCTAGCCTCCAGTGCGGCGGTGCCTAATCTCGAGGCGTATACAGCAATGAACAACGCCGGAGCCTTCACAGGGGGCTACAGCTTCGGAGACGCCACGGTTCCGGGCGGCCTCATCATGGATCCCTCGGGTACCGTCGCCTTTGCATCCGATTCTTCGAGCGGAAGGATGTCCTGGTATTGGCAAACCGCTCCCGGCCTCTGGACAGATCTAGACCTGGGCCAACCCGTGCCGCCGATCTTTGTCCCTGGAGCCGGCGCTGGCCTTGTCGCCATGGACCCATCCGGACGCTACCTCTTTGTCGCCAACCAGTCCACGAACAGCATCTGGGAATTTCAATTTGCCGGGGCCGCTCCCGTTCCCGCCTTGCCGCTCCCCGCTTCTCCGCTCGCCCTCTGCACCGGGCCAACCGGCAACCACGTTTTCGTAGCGGGCAACGATGATCAGTTGCGCATGCTTACCGTCGATCTCAACGGGAACTTGACCGACAGCTTCGATATCGGTCTCCCCGCAACGCCCACATCCGTCGCGGTCGAGCCAACCGGCAAAACCGTCTATGTCACATCAGGCTCCGGAATCAGCGCGTTCACGATCAACCAGCAAGCCGGAACGCTGAGCGCTCTTCCGCTCTCTATTTCCGCGCCGCTCGCGAACGCGACCGGAGTCTACATCGATCCATCCGGCCAGGACCTCTACGTATCCGTGAGCACTTCAACCGCAAATGCGCTCTATCTGCTCACAATCAACCCGGACGGCACGCTGTCGAGCGCAGGCACAACCCCGGTGGCCACGCCGAACAAGGCAACCTCGATGGCCTTCCACGCCCAGATTCAGTAAACGAAGTTCAATCAACAAGGCATGTGCCTGAATTCAACCCAGCGGATTTTTCTCTCGCAGCTCTTCCACGATCACCTTCGCGGCGGCGCGGGCTTCGTCTTCGTGGTC
>JBAUHD010000499.1:0-3400 GCA_049680085.1 Acidobacteriaceae bacterium | reverse complement strand
ACTCTGTGCTGGCCGGGCAGTACGCGCTGGAGCAGACGCTTCTGGTGGCTCCGGAGGCGATGGTGGCTCCGGAGCACTCGCCGCTGCGGGTGCTGGAAGGGATTGCCGGGACAGCATTGGTTTAGGGTGGAAGTAATTTTGGTGTACCGCCGAAAGAAGTGCAGGTCCCTCCGCTACGCTCCCTTTGGTCGCTTCGGTCGGGATGACAATTACACCAAAGTTGATTTTGGCCCAGCGCCTGTAATCGGCTGCTGAGGACGGGCTCAGCCGCTGTAATTTGCAACCACTCGAATAATCTTTTGGTTCGCATCGAACTCCATGAATTCGCCGGTCTTCGTGCCCTTCTGATTCACGTAATAGAGAACAATGCTGGAGAGTCCCCACATGGTTTCCAAAAGCTCAAAAGCGAGATTCGGGTACGCTTCAAGACCTTGCTTGAAATAGCCGCGCAGAGCTTCTTTCCCGGAGACAGTCCCGGACGGGTTCTTCAAGAGCCTGGCTGCCGCGGGCGATGTAAGAACCACCTCCGGCGCATAGTGCGACAGGATGGCGTCGAGGTCGTGAGAGTTCCACGCGGCCACCCAATGGTGGGCAAACTGCCGAGCTTCAGTTTCGGTGAGCATTCGATTCGGAACCTCCGGGGGCGCGCTTCGAGCGAGTCTAGTTCAGCCGCCAGAAGCCGGCGTTGAGGTAGCCGACGAACGTCATCCAGACGAGACAGGGAACCAGCAGCCAGGCGGCGGTGACGTTGACTCGTCTGAAGTTCAGCATGGTCACCAGGAACGTGATCCACATGACCGCCAGGTCAAGGAAGGCTACGCTGATCTGGTGGCGGTCGAATAGGAACCACGCCCAGAGAAGGTGGAACAGGAGCTGCAGGCAGAAGAGGCGCAGGCCGTTGAAGCGGCAGGTGCTGTACGGAGTCTTCCAGACGAGCCAGGCGGCGACGGCCATGAGCGCGTAGAGGATGGGCCAGACGACGGCGAAGAGCGCATTGGGCGGGGTGAGCGGAGGTTTGACGAGTTTCGCGTACCAGAGGGGAACATTCAGCGCACCGAAGGATAACGCGATGATGCCAACGGAGAGGCACAACACGAGCCAACCGGCCAAGGCCCATGCGGCACGGGGACCGGACGCGGAACGGCGTCGAGGGGGCGCGTCCAAGCCTCCGAGATTTTCAATGCCGCTGCTCATGGCCTCGACGCAATCCTTTCCACACCCTATCCTAAATAAAACAGGGCATTCCTGGAAAAGAGAATTGAGACTCGACTGTCTATGAATTTATCGGAAAATTCGGTTCAGGTTCAGCTTCCTGACGGTTCGGTGAAGCAATTTGGGGCGGGCGTTACGCCGCGCGAGGTGGCGGAGAGCATTTCGCCGCGCCTGGCGGCGGTTGCGGTCGTCGCGCGGGTGAGGCCGCTCCATGCTGTGGCGGCGGCGGGGGCGGCGGTTTCGAGCGGCGAGGAGGCGATGTACGCTGCGGAAAACGCGCAGGCCGAGCGGCTGGTGGACCTGAGCGCTCCGCTTAAGGAGGATGTTGCGCTCAAATTGCTGACGGAGAAGGACCCGGATGCGCTGAAAGTGGTTCGCCATTCGGCGGCGCACGTGATGGCGACGGCGGTGCTGGAGCTTTTTCCGGAGACCAAGCTGGGGCACGGGCCGGCGACGGATTCGGGATTTTTCTATGATTTCTACCGCGCCACTCCGTTTACGCCGGAAGACTTGAAGCTGATTGAAGGGCGGATGGTTGAGGTGGTGGCGCGCGATGAGAAGTTTGTGCGCGAGTTTGAGCCGAGAGAAAAAGGGCTGGAGGAGTTCAAAGCCGACGGCGACTTCATGAAGGTCCACTTCATTGAGCGCTTCACGCACGAGGGCGAAGAGATTTCGCTCTACCGCAACGGGAAGTTTGTGGACTTCTGCCGCGGGCCGCACGTTCCTTCGACGGGACGGGTAAAGGCGTTCAAGGTGACGAGCCTCGCTGGAGCGTATTGGCTGGGCGATGAGAAGAATCCGCAATTGCAGCGCGTCTACGGAACGGCGTTTTTCTCGAAGAAGGCAATGGACGAGCACTTTGCGCGGCTGGAAGAAGCGGCCAAGCGCGACCATCGCGTGCTGGGCAAGCAGCTTGATTTGTTCTCGATTCAGGAAGTCGCCGGAGCGGGGCTGATCTTCTGGCATCCGAAAGGCGCGATGGTGCGCAAGATCATGGAAGACTGGATGCGGGAAGAGTGTATCCGTCGCGGTTACGATTTGGTGTACACGCCGCACGTGATGCGCAGCAAGCTTTGGGAGATCAGTGGGCACGCGGGCTTTTACGCGCAGAATATGTACACGCCGATGGAGTTGGACGACGCCGAGTACCGGCTGAAGCCGATGAACTGCCCCGGTCACATTCTGATTTACAAGAACACGCCGAAGAGCTATCGCGACCTGCCGGCGCGGTACGCAGAGCTGGGGAACGTGTACCGGTATGAGCGCTCCGGCACCATGCACGGGCTGCTGCGGGTGCGCGGATTTACGCAGGACGACGCGCATATCTTCTGCACGCCCGAGCAGATTGAGGACGAGGTGGTGGCGTGCATCGATTTCGCGCAGGCGGTGCTGAAGACTTTTGGATTTCAGGAGTTCAAGGTCGAGCTTTCCACCTGGGACCCAAAGGACCGGCAGAACTACGCCGGATCGGACGACAAGTGGGACCTGGCGATCGGGTCGCTGCAGCGGGCGCTGGAGCGGAAGGGGATTCCGTATACGACGATTCCGGGCGAAGCGGCGTTTTACGGGCCGAAGATCGACGTGAAGCTGGTGGATGTGCTGGGGCGCTTGTGGCAGCTTTCGACGGTGCAGTTTGACTTCAACCTTCCGGCTCGGTTCGAGCTTGAATACACGGGCGAGGACGGCGAGCGGCACCAGCCGGTGATGGTGCATCGCGCGCTGTTCGGATCGGTGGAGCGGTTTTTCGGCGTGCTGATTGAGCATTACGCCGGAGCGTTTCCGCTGTGGCTGGCCCCGGTGCAGGTGGGGCTGGTGCCGATCAGCGAACGGCATTTGGCGTATGCGGAGAAGGTTCGGCGGGAGTTGCAGGAGGCGGGGTTCCGCGTGGAGCTGGACAGCCGGAACGAAAAGATGAACGCCAAGATTCGCGATCTTACGCTGCAAAAGATTCCGTATGTGCTGGTGATGGGCGACAAGGAAGAGTCGGCGAACGCGGTGAGCGTTCGGACGAGGGGCAAGGGCGACCAGGGCTCGAAACCGCTGGCGGAGTTTGTGGCCGAAGCGAAGGAACTGGCGGCGAGCCGATCTATGGAGCTTTAGGCCGGATCGACATTCAGCACCAGCAAATATCCCTGGTTCCCAAGCGTGAGTGCCGCCCAAAGCGAACCGCAGGTCCTTCACTGCGTTT
>JBAUHD010000498.1:0-1861 GCA_049680085.1 Acidobacteriaceae bacterium | reverse complement strand
CGGCCCTGCGCGTGCTTCGTCGCTGGGTTCACTCCCGGCAGCGCGGTCGCCCCATCGCCGCATTTCCCCGCGCCATTCAGAAAATCACCCGCCGTCGCGGATCCATTCGTCGTCGGCGACATCAGATGGTCATACCAGCCATCGGAGTCATCCCACGCAATGATCACCGCCGTGTGGTCCCACTCCGGCTGACGCTGCAAAAAGTTGATCACCGTCACCAGCCAGCGCTGCTCATCCAGCGGGTCGGAGTGCCCCGCGTGGCCGTCTTGATACTCCGGCGCCTTCAGGTAGCTCACCGCCGGAAAATTCCCCGCCTTGACCGCGTCAAAGAAATCATGCGTGTCGTACTGGTGGTTCGCACCGCCGTCGTCATTCATGCCAACCACCTCGGCGGAGGAAGGACGAATGTGCCGCGGGTTGGCCGTCGACTTGTAGTATTGAAACGGCTCGTGCGTACCCGTGTAGTCGCGCGACCGCACTCGCGTCACCTGCGACACCGTGTTGCGCCGACATCCCGTGCTCCCATTGGGATTCACCACCGTCAGGTCAAACCCGCCCTGGAACCATCCCCAGGAAACGCCCGCCGTTGTCAGCAGATCCCCAATGTTACGGCTCGTCATGTGAGCCAGTGCATCCGACGTGCTCGAACACAGATCCCCTACCGGCTGCGCGTCAGAGATAAGCGTGAACCCGCCATTGCCGTCCGGCAGTATGTCGCCTTCCGAGTTCTGGTCGTTCACCACTCCATTCGTCTGGCCCGAAATCAGGTTGATCGCTCCCGGCGTCGACGGCCCAAAGTTCACGTCGAACTGGTGGTCGCTCATCGCGTAATGCTGCGCGTAATTCCAAAGCGCCGTCACCGTGTTCCCATCAAAGTACCCCATCGTGATGCCGCTGGTGGCCAGCACGCCGGGATGTTTGCCGGGAACGCGCGGGCCGTCAGGATGCCCGACTGAGGCCGGAAAGAGGTCCATCTTGCCGTGGTCGAAGGCCTGCTGCTCCGGCCCGTACTCATGGCTCTGGTCGGCGGTGGCGGCCTGACTGCGGTCCAACCGGAACGGATTCGACCGCCCCTTGCCATTCTTCGCATTCAGAAAATTCGGATTCCGCTTCAACAAATCTTCCGTGTAGCCCTCCGCCTTCGGCGTTCCCGGAAGCGGGTGAAACGCCGGCTCACCCTTGGGATTCAGCGCGTGCGGATACGTGCCAAAGTAGTGATCGAACGACTCATTCTCCTGAAACAGAATCACAACGTGGCGAATCGCTTTTCGCGCTTGCGCGAGCTGGCTGGACTGCTGATGGTCCTGAGCCAGGCAAGCCGCATGAATCGCAAGGCCGTTCACAATGAGAGCGCACAAGACTCCCGTCAGTTCTCTTTTCCAATGCATACGGTTCCCTTTTCTTGACTCCTACGATACCGCATACAAAAAAGAGATGCTCCGCGCGGGAGCATCTCTTTTTCTGTTTCTGTGTGGCGGAATAAATCAGAAGACCAGGCGTCCGCCGAGTTGGAGCACGCGCATGCCTCCCGCGCCGGAAATCTGGCCGAAGGAACTCGTGCTGCTCAGGTTGGAGCCGGGGTTGTTGAGGTTGACGAAGTTGAAGACATTGGTGGCTTCGCCGCGGAACTGGAACTTGATGCGCTCACGGATGGTGAAGTCGCGGAACAACGAGGCATCAACGTTCTTGTAGCCGGGGCCAGTGAGAGAACCGGCGCGAACCAGTCCGTCAAGTCCCGAAGGGCCGCCGCCCGGCGTGCATCCCGGCGTTCCCGCCCGGCAATAAACGCTGGTGTCAAACCACTGGGCCATTTCGTCCTGGCGGGAACGATGGGCTCCCAGAAGACGCTCCGAGGTTCCGG
>JBAUHD010000497.1:0-4892 GCA_049680085.1 Acidobacteriaceae bacterium | reverse complement strand
GCGGGCTTCCTGGCAATGCCGAAACTCAAGCTGTACGATAGCTAAGGCTGGAGTGGACTGGATGCGAAAACGGAACATTGCGATGTGGCTTGGCGGAGCGGTCCTCCTGTGCGTGATCGCATCATGCCCCGCGCCGGCCCAGGCCCAAAGCATCGGTTTACAACAGGTGACAGGCACGGAGGTCAGCGCCTCGGCCTCCTCAAATGTTCGGGCGGAAGTCGGCGCGGGCGTGGAAGGCGGTGGATCAGGCTCGACGAGTTTTTCGGGCAGGGGCAGGGGCTCCGCTGCTCTCCGCAGTGCGATCACTCCTGCCAACTCTGGCACTCCGGCTTCGCACCGCCCCCGTGGAACGGCCTCTGCGCTTAAAATTAAGGACTTCGCAGTCAAGAACGTCAAGGAGAATGGGCGGTCGGCGGCCATCCGCCTCGCCATGATGAACCACGCTCCTGCCGCGCACGCCGGAATGAAATCAACGTTCGCCAGCCCGAATCCCGGCGCGATCCGTGGTGGGGTGACGCAGCAGGTCAGCTATTCCGGTGACTTTCAGGACAGCACCAAAGGAACAGCCCTCATCAGCCCATTCGATCCCGGCACCATGGGTCCATTTGCGTTCAACCCGGGACTGACTGCCACATTGTCGGGCTTCTCGAACCGTCAGTTTCTCGAGCCCACCCTCCATCTCAAGGGCGGACCCGGAGGAAAGGGAACTGGCCGGAGCGCCCGCAATCGTGGGCTGGCATCCGTGGGCGGCCAGTCAGGCTCATTGTCATCCTCAATCAGCGATGACCTCGGGGCCTCGGTTTCCACTTCTGTTCACCAGCAATGAGGCTGCGAAACTCAGCGGACGGCGCGCCCCCGCTCAGTCCCAGCCCACTCTGCCGTAACTCCGGTTTGGCCTACGCGTTCTCAATCACCAGCGATTCAATCACGACCGGAGTATGCGGCTTGTCCTGCGAGTTGCGTGCCACGCGCGAAATCTTCTCCACCACATCCTGGCCTTCGACCACTTCTCCAAAGATGGTGTGCTTGCCCGTAAGCCAGTCGGTAGACGCGACGGTGATGAAGAACTGCGAGCCGTTGGTGTTGGGACCGGCGTTGGCCATCGCCAGCTTGCCCGGAGTGTTGAACTTGTGCGGCGATCCCTTTGTCTCGTCCTCGAACCGGTAGCCGGGGCCGCCCATGCCCGTGCCCGCCGGGTCTCCGCCCTGGATCATGAAATCCGGAATGACGCGATGAAGAAGGGTCCCGTCATACAGCCGGTCGCTGCTCTTCTTCTGAGTAGCCGGATGTGTCCACTCGCGCTTGCCCTCGGCAAGCTCGACAAAATTGGCGACCGTCTTCGGCGCATCCTTCTCAAACAGGCGCGTCACAATGCGGCCTTCGCTGGTATTGAAAATGGCGTAGGTTCCTGGCTCACGAGACATCTTGGGACTCCTTTGGGGAAAATCTACTGCTGTGGTTGGGCCGCGGGCGCGATGGGCGCCGCGGCATCGGCTGGCGATGGCGGCAGGGGCTGGCCGTTCTGCACAATCGTCACTTTCTTCAGAATTACCGGATCCAGCGGCTTGTCATGCGCGTCACGCTCGACATCGGCAATGGAGTCCGCGACCAGCACGCTATGCGTGTCGCACTGACCAAAAATCGTGTAGTGCTGGTTCAGCTTGGGGTAGGGCGCTTCCGTAATAAAGAATTGCGACCCGTCGGTGTTCGGACCGGAGTTCGCCATGGCCAGCCGCCCGGCCACGTCGAAATTCAGGTTTGGATCAAACTCGTCGGGCACCGTGTAGCCGGGATCGCCCTCGCCCGTGCCCAGCGGATCTCCGCCCTGGATCATGAAACCAGGAATGACGCGGTGAAAAACGGTTCCGTTATAGAGCGGCGCGCCGTGCATCTTCTGGTGCGGCATCGCGGGATTGGTCCAGTCCTTTGTGCCTTCCGCCAGCCCGACAAAATTCGCCACGGTTTGCGGCGCCTCTTTGGAAAAAAGCCTGCACGTCATGCGTCCCATGCTGGTGTCAAAAACCACGGTGGGTCCGGTGGGCTGCGGGCTTGCCTGGGCCTGCGTATCCGGAGAGTCCGGCAGTGACTGGGAATCTGAAGTAGCCGGAGTGGACTGCTGGGCGAATGCGCCGAGGGCAATGAAAGCGGCGGTGGAAAGCAGAAGCGCGCGGCGGATTAATTTCATGCGATTTAGTTCCAAAGTTCAGAGTAACCCGGCGCGGGCCGGAGTTGCTAATCCGCGAAGGAGCCGCGGAGCGAGGCCCCCGGCTTATGCGCGAGGCGCGGCATGAGGAACAGAATGATAAGTTGCGCGGTGATGGCTCCGCAGGTGTCCAGCCCCACATCCAGCACCGAGCCTCCGCGGCCGGGCAGGAATGCCTGATGCAGCTCGTCGGCGCTGGCGATGAGGATGGTGCATCCAACCGCGAAGACCGCCGAACGCACCCACAAGGCGCGAATCCCATCGACAGCGCGAAGCGTCTTTCTGAATCCATGGAAAAAGCAGACGCTGACCAGCCCGTAGCCGGTAAAGTGACCGCTTTTGCGAATGCACTCGTGAACGATGCTCCACCGATGCGGGGTGATGGGGCCGAACAGCCGCTCCCATATCGGCAGCAGCCAGCGGCTGGTATTCGCCGCCGACATAAAAATGGTCGATTCAAGCGCGATCATGAGAACGGCCAAAGCTGCCGGAAGCCAGTTGAGGAACGCGCGACGGCGGAAACTGCCCATACGTTGATTATAGGATGGAAGCCGCTCCGCACAGGCGCGGAGCGGCCATGCGCATCAGCTCGTTGCGTGTGGATCAATCTCCAGCTTCGACCCGTTGCTCCACTCGGTCATGGGACGCACGGAGCGCGCCTGATTCCGGTGCGATTTCGCGCTCGCGCGGCGATAATCGCGGTTCATGGTGGCGATGACTTCGAGCGAAATTTCCTTGGGGCAGGCGGCGGTGCATTCGCCGATATTGGTGCAGTTCCCGAAGCCCTCGATGTTCATTTGCGCGACCATGTTGAGCGCCCGCTCGTCCTGCTCAACTTCCCCCTGAGGCAGCAGGCCGAGATGAGAGATTTTGGCGCCGGTGAAGAGGGCGGACGAGGCGTTGGGGCAGGCCGCAACGCAGGCCCCGCAGCCGATGCAGGCGGCGGCGTCCATGGCGTGGTCGGCCATGTCTTTTCCGATGGGAAGCGTGTTGCCGTCGGGCGCATTGCCGGTCGAGACCGAGACGTAGCCTCCGGCCTCGATGATGCGGTCGAAGGAGCGGCGGTCCACAACCAGGTCTTTCAGGGCGGGAAACGCCTTGGCCCGCCACGGCTCAAGGACCAGCTCCTGTCCGTCTTTGAAGTGCCGCATCGTGAGCTGGCAGACGGTGGTGGCGCGCTCCGGGCCGTGCGCCACGCCATTGATCATGAATCCGCAGGAGCCGCAGATACCTTCGCGGCAATCGTGCTCAAAGGCGACCGGCTCCTCGCCGCGTTCGATCAGCGTCTCGTTCAGAACGTCGAGGCATTCGAGCATTGACATTTCCGGATTCACGTCGTCCACGGAGTAGCCGACGAACTTGCCCTTGTCGCTGCTATTTTTCTGCCGCCAGATTTTCAATTTCAGTTTCATAATTGTGTCCGTTCTTGCTGGGCCATCTCTTGTTCGTCTCCGTCAGGCTAAAAGCCTGGCCGCCCATTTCTGCTGAACTACTTATAGCTCCTCTGGCTGGGGTGAACGTATTCAAACTCCAGCGGCTCTTTGTTGAGCACGGGTGCGCTCTCCGGGCCGGCATAGCCCCAGGCGGCGGCGTAAGAGAAGTGCTCGTCATCGCGCTGCGCCTCGCCTTCCGAGGTCTGGTACTCCTCGCGGAAATGTCCGCCGCAACTCTCATTGCGTTCGCGCGCGTCGATGCACATCAACTCGGCCAGCTCAAAGAAGTCCGCCACGCGGCCCGCTTTCTCCAGGCTCTGGTTCAGATCGTCGCCGCTGCCGGGCACTGTGACGTTCCGCCAGAACTCCTCGCGAAGCGCGCGAATTGCGCCGACCGCTGTTTCCAGTCCCTGCGCCGTGCGTGACATCCCACAGTACTCCCAAACAATTTTGCCCAGTTCGCGATGGAAGGAATCGACGGTGCGCTTGCCTTTGATGGAAAGCAGCTTGCTGATCGTCCGCTGGACGGCCGTCACGGCGTTGCGCACCACCGGATGCGACTCGTCCACCTTGCCCGGTTTGGCTGTTGCGAGATAATTGCCCACCGTATAGGGAATGATGAAGTAGCCGTCCGAAAGGCCCTGCATAAGCGCGCTCGCGCCCAGGCGGTTGGCTCCGTGGTCGGAGAAGTTTGCCTCGCCTGCGACAAACAATCCGGGGATGGTGCTCTGCAGATGGTAGTCCACCCAAAGGCCGCCCATGGTGTAGTGAATGGCGGGATAAATGCGCATGGGGACCTTGTAGGGGTCCTCGTCCGTGATGCGCTGGTACATATCGAAAAGATTGCCGTAGCGCTCGCGAATGGTCTGCTCGCCGAGGCGCGAAATAGCGTCTTTGAAATCGAGATAGACGCCGAGGCCGGTTTCGCCCACGCCGCGCCCCTCATCGCAAACGTTCTTCGCGTTGCGTGAAGCCACGTCACGGGGAACAAGATTGCCAAAAGCCGGGTAGCGGCGCTCCAGATAATAATCGCGATCTTCAGCAGGAATCTGGTTCGGCGGACGCTTGTCGCCCTTCGCCTTCGGAACCCAGATGCGCCCATCATTGCGCAGCGATTCGGACATCAGCGTGAGCTTCGACTGATAATCGCCGGAAACGGGAATGCAGGTGGGGTGAATTTGCGTAAAGCAGGGATTGGCGAACAGCGCTCCCCGCTTGTAGGCGCGCCAGATCGCCGTGGCGTTCGATCCCTTGGC
>JBAUHD010000496.1:0-3365 GCA_049680085.1 Acidobacteriaceae bacterium | reverse complement strand
GCTTTAGGCAGAGGTTTGGAATCTTTGCTGCCACGCATTTCGGCTGTGACGGAGGAGCGCGCTGGTTCTCCGTCGGTGGAGGGCACACCGCGCGAGATTCCCTTGGAAGCGATTGACCGGAATCCGTTCCAGACACGGACGCGTTTTGAGGAAGCGGCTTTGGCGGAGCTCGCGGCGTCGATTGACGCAACGGGCGTGGTCCAGCCGATTCTTGTTCGATCCTTGCCGAATGGGCGTTTTCAACTGATCGTTGGAGAGCGACGCTTCCTCGCCTCAAAAAAAGCAGGAAAGCGGACGATTCCAGCAATTCTGCGGCAGGTTTCTGACGAACAGGCAATGGAAATTACGATCGTCGAAAACCTCCAGCGGACTGATCTGAACCCGATGGAGCAGGCGCGCGCCTATGACCGCCTGGCTCGGGAGTTCAAACTGACCCAGGAACGAATGGCGCAGCGCACGGGCAAGGATCGAGCTTCCATCGCCAATTTTCTGCGGCTTTTGCGGCTTCCGCCCGAAGTCCAGGCCAAGGTCGAGAGCGGCGAGCTGAGCTTCGGTCACGCTCGCACGCTGCTGTCGCTCGAGAAGCCGGAGTCGATTCTGAAGGCCGCGCAAAAGGTCGTTGCTCTCTCGATGTCGGTACGGCAGACAGAGAGCTATGTCCAAGGGCTGCTCAATCCCGACGGTAAAAAAGCCGAGCAGAAGGTGAAAGAGCCGCTGGACCCGAATGTGCGCGAAGCTCGCGACCTTCTCCAGAGGGCCCTGGGGCTGAAAGTCACGATTGTGGATCGTAAAGGCAAGGGAAAGGTCATTATTGAATACTCGAGCCTTTCCGATTTTGACGAGCTGCTGGAGACGGTGGAGTCGATTCGACGGGCGTGATTGTCACGCTAGGTCTCGATTTTTCTATGAAGTACAAAATTGGTGGGGGCGCCAGTGAGCGCTTCTCCGCCCATCGCAACGAGAAGCATGGACGATCTTTCGCAACTACCGACTGAGGCGCGCAATCCGGCTACTGAGGGATTGGACCGTTTAAGTGTGCTCGATCTGGTTCACACCCTGCACTGCGCGGATCAGGAGGCGGTTGTAGCCGTCGAGGCGGAGTTGCCGCGGGTAGCAGCCGCGATTGACGGCATCGCGGTGCGGCTGGAGCGAGGAGGTCGTCTTTTTTATCTGGGCGCCGGAACTTCTGGCCGGCTGGGCGTTCTCGATGCGTCAGAATGCCCGCCGACCTACGGCACGCCTGCGGAGATGATTCAAGGCCTGATTGCCGGCGGCGACACTGCGCTGCGGCAATCGATAGAACGGGCCGAAGATGATGAGGCGCAGGGTCGGCGTGATCTCGAGGCCCACGGCTTCCTGGGGGAGGATGCGCTGGTGGGGATTGCCGCTAGCGGCCGGACTCCCTACGTGTTGGGAGGAGTGAAATACGCGCGGGAGCTGGGTGCTCTGACGGTTGGACTGAGCTGCGTGCCAGGTTCGTTGCTGGCGGGGGTGGCGGAGCTGGCGATCACTCCGGCGACCGGCCCCGAACCTGTGACGGGATCGACCCGGATGAAGGCCGGGACGGCGACTAAAATGGTGCTGAATATGCTGTCGACGGGCGTAATGGTTCGGCTGGGCTATGTCTACGGCAACCTGATGGTGAATGTACAGCCGACCAACGCCAAGCTGCGGGATCGGGCCGCGCGAATCACCGCCGCGATTACCGGGCTGCCCTATGATGAAGCTGTGGCGTTGCTGGACTCGGCGGGATCGGTGAAGGCGGCGATCGTGATGGCGAAGCTCGGAATATCCAGGAAAGATGCGGAGAATCGGCTGGAGAAGGCTCGCGGACGTTTGACCCCAGCACTGGAAGCGCCAAGGTGACTCCTAAGCTACTGAATCAATAGAACATCCCGACAATCCATTTGTGGAGCGACAAACAGCGTGAAAGCGACTCAATTCGAATTCCGATTCCGGCTCTGGATCGGCTTCGTAATTTATGTTCTCGGCTTCTGGGCTCCGTGGTTGCGGTATGGGGGGGCCGAGGGACCGGTTTCAACGACCTGGCTTGAGGTTTCCGGCGAGCTGTCTCACTTCATGAGGCTTGAAACCGCGTCCGTGGCCGTTACCGTCGTGGCAATCGCGTTGGCGGCGCTTGGAACGGCATTTCGGATCTGGGGCACAGCCCACACCAGGAGTTTTGATGGGGCGGGAAGCTTAGCTCGCGTACGAAAGTCGCGGTATTTGGGAGCCCTGCTGTTTGGGCTGGCGATTTCGATTCTGATGCCGCCATCCGGGGCGGTCTTCTTTCTGGTGCTTGGCTTTGTCCAGCTTTTGCGGCTGGCTCTTCGCGAAGAATCCGCCGGGCGGGCCACTGAACCTTTATGGGGCCGGGCTTTCGCCTCGGAAACTTTCTATGTGGCGATGACCGCCTGCCTTGCGGTGCTGGCCTGGCGGTACAACGCCAATCTGCTGATTCAGGCATTGCTCATCTGTTTTGGGTGCTCGCTGGTGATGCGAGCCTTGGTGACAGCGAAGTCCTGAAAAAAGAAGAACTCGGAAAAAGAAAAGAGGAGACGGGCCTCATATCCGTCTCCTTCTCCCTAGAGTGGTTGCCGCTTGCTTTTGAATGTGTGGCGGCGGCTGCCATGGCAAAAGCTACTTCTTGGGCGGCGCGATCGAGTCCTTGGCGGCCTTGGCGACGCGGAACTTCACGACGGTCTTGGCTTTGATCTTGATCTGTTCACCGGTCTGGGGATTGCGGCCGATGCGGGCTTTGCGCTCCGCCTTCACCAGGCGTCCGAGGCCGGGGATGACGAAGACGCCGTTCTTCTTCGTTTCTTTGACTGCGGTTTCCGCGAGCAGGTCGAGGAAGGCCGCCGACTGTTTGTTGGTCAATTCGAGCTTCTCCGCAAGGTGGCGGACAAGAGCGGTCTTGGTCAGTGCTGTTGCCATTTGTTTGTTTCCTCCTATGTCGGTTGTGCTTGAACCGGATGGGCCGGTTCATCGCCGCAAGGCCTTTCCTCTCCGCATTCCACTTGCCGGAACCTCGCAGCCGCAGCCGGGAAGCCCAGTGTTTATGCGGGTCCGAGAGAACCCACCGCCGTTAACCTTGCGGCTTTCGCGCGGCTTTGTCAACAGCAAAAACCCGGTTTCCACAGGTTTTTTGCGGTTTTTTCTGGTTTTTTGAGGTTTTTGCCCTCTTTCAGGCCGAAACAGGCTTGGCGCATTCCGAAAAGCGCCCCGCGTCCAGAGATGGGCGCGGCTCTTCTGCGCATGAGTGTAAGCGCGGCAGCTCGCGTCAGTAAAGGCGGAAAACTGGATTCTTCTTCGACGACGCAGCACGCAGCAGCGGCTGATTGAGGAAATCGACCAGCGGCGCC
>JBAUHD010000495.1:0-9031 GCA_049680085.1 Acidobacteriaceae bacterium | reverse complement strand
CTTCACGCCCACCGAGCAGCGCACCCTCCTCACCCTCTGGTCCATCGCCCGCTCCCCGCTCATCCTCGGCGCCAACCTCACCCGCATGGATTCAGCGACCGAGTCCCTGCTCACCAATTCTGAAGTTCTCGCCGTCGATCAGCGCACCACCGGAAACCATGCCGTCGAAGAAGCCGGAAGCTCCGGCAACATCGTCTTCTGGATCGCCCAGGAAGGCTCCGACCCTATCCTCGCCGTCTTCAATCGCACCGACGGCCCCGCCCGGGTGGCCCTGCCGCCCTGGAAAAAACTCGGCGACCAGTTCAACCTCAACCAGTCCAGCTACCGCGTCCGCGACCTATGGCAGCGCAAAGACCTCGGCCCGCGCCGCTCCCTCTCCGTCACGCTCCCGCCCCACGGCTCCGCGCTCTACAGGCTGAATCCATAACCGCGGCCCGGCATCGAATTCGTATCGCTGATTCGGGGAGCCATCGCGTGAGCACAAACATCGACACCAAAACTCTGGTTCAGGACAAATACGCCGCCGCCGCTCTCCAGGTCCTCGAAAATCGTCAGCCCGCGTCCTGCGGCCCCGCCCTCGGCTGCTGCGATCCCATCACAAAAAACCTCTACGCGGATGGCGAAAAGGCTCTGCTGCCGGAAGATGCCGTTCTCGCCTCTCTAGGCTGCGGCAATCCCACCGCGCTGGTTGACCTCAAACCTGGCCAGACCGTCCTCGACCTCGGCTCCGGCGGAGGAATCGATGTTCTGCTCTCCGCCCGCCGCGTCGGTCCAACAGGCAAAGCCTACGGCCTCGACATGACGGATGAAATGCTGGCCCTCGCCCGTGAGAACCAGAAGAAGTCCGGCCTTGAAAACGTCGAATTCCTCAAGGGCGAAATCGAAAACATTCCCCTGCCGGACAATGCCGTCGATGTCATTCTCTCCAACTGCGTCATCAATCTCTCCACCAACAAAGCCCGCGTGCTCCGCGAAGCCTTCCGCGTGCTCAAACCCGGCGGAACCTTCGCCGTCTCCGATGTTGTCGTCCGAGGCCACGTCCACGACGAAATCCGCAAAAGTATGTTGCTCTGGGCCGGCTGCATCGCCGGCGCGCTCGAGGAGCAGGAGTACCTCTCCCTCCTTCAGGTCGCCGGATTCACCGCCATCTCCCTCGAACCCGTCCGCATCTACACTCTCGACGACGCCCGCCAGTTCCTGACTGAAGCCGGAATCGATGTGGACCGCATCGCTCCAGAGGTGGAAGGCAAGTTCCTGAGTGCCTTCATCCGCGCTTTGAAGCCTCCAGCCATAGCCGCCAATCCATAAGCCATTGAAAACAAAGCTGGTGAGTGAAAATTAAAAAAAATTCATTTTTCGCCAAAAACCAGGCAGCTTTTTGGACCACCCCTTGCATCAGAGTCAACATTACTAGAGGCAGCTACTTGGCGTTCTTCCCATCCTCGTTTTGAATTCTCCCTGGTTGTATGCCTGCTTCCTTGCAGGCACTCCTCAAGCAAGTCTCATTGAATCCTTCCTTCCCAATGCCTCTTGAGCGGGTCCGCTGGAAAGCGGACCCCTTGCTCATGCACCCATCTCCTGCTCCCTTCCATTAAAATGGCCACATAAGGACGCTCCCCTGCGCCCTTCATGAAGAAAATGCCTACCACACCACGATTGTCATTCCGAGCGGAGCGAAGCGAAGCCGAGGAACCTGTATTTCGCGTCGGGCGGCTCGATGCTTCATCCAAGGCAACACGCTTCAAGGAGCATTCCGAATCCACCGACGAAATCGATCATCTCCTCGCCTCCGTCGGTCTTCGCCACGGGCGTCGCAAGCTCATCTCCGCCGGATTCGACCGCCAGCCCAAACACCCGCGGCAGCTTCCTCCATCCCCGCGCCGCAGCAGCAAAACCCGCGTCGAAGTCCTCCGCTCTCCGCTCTTCGCCCAAATCCCCTGGCTGCTCGGCGGATTCAGCGCCCGCTCCGGCGGCGTCTCCAGCGTCTACAATCCCGGCCAGAGAGCCGGCGCGCTCAACCTCGGCTTCACTCCCGCCGACTCCCGCGAGAATGTCCTCGAAAACCGCCGCCGCTTCTACCGCGAAGTCACCGGCGACCCGGACTTTCCCGCCGTCACCCTCCGCCAGGTTCACTCCTCGCTCATCCGCCGCGTCACCGCTTCCGACGCCGTCCCCGCCGAAGCCCGTCTCAAGGGCGACGGCCTCCTCACCAGCCGGCCGGGCCTGCTGCTCGCCATCCAGACCGCCGACTGCATCCCGGTCCTCATCGCCGACCGCAAAAATCGCGCCGTCGCCGCCTTCCATGCCGGCTGGCGCGGAACCCTCAAGCGTATTGTGGAAAGCGGCGTAGGCCGCATGAGGCTCGAATTCGGCAGCAAGCCCCAGGATTTAGTCGCCGCCATTGGACCCGGCATCGGCCAGTGCTGCTATTCGGTAGGCGAAGAGGTCCGCAGCGAATTCCTCTCGCAATTCGCCTACGCCCCTGAATTATTCCGCGATGTCTACGACTCCGACCCGGTGCGCGAAAAATACCCGCTGCTCTTTCTCACCGCCCGCGCCCCTGGACACAGCAACATCGGCCCCAGCCTCCATCTCGACCTGGCCGAAGCCAACCGCCGCCAGTTGCTCGACGCCGGCCTCTCTCCCGAAGCCATTTCGGTCCAGGCTCATTGCACCAGTTGCCGCACCGGCCTCTACTTCTCCCATCGCGCCGAACACGGCCACACCGGGCGCATGATCTCCGCCATCGGTATCCGCCCCTGAGAGAATACGGACCAAAGGACAGAAGGGGCGACAAAGATGCGCCTTTGAAGGGGATGGGCTTCAGCCCATCCGTTAACTCCCGTGTAACTCCCGTGATATCGTTGCGGCTTTAGCCGCTGAGGGATGGATTATTGTTTGAGCGGGCGCGCCTTAGGAAGATGCCAGCCGTACCGCATGGCGCCGATCCGCAGACCAAAGCACAGCACCGCGCCGCCGATCACCACCGGAGCGGACGGAAGACCCATCACGTGGCCCGCCGCCACCAACGCCGCGCCAGCAAGCGCGGCGACAGCATACAGGTCGGCGCGCAACACGACGGGAATATCGTCCACAAGCACGTCCCGAACCATCCCGCCGCCAATTCCAGTCACCATTCCGAGCAGCGCCGCCATCACCGGATTGAGACCATAGGCGAGCGCCTTTTGCGTGCCGACGACAGCGAACAGCGCCAGGCCCGCCGCGTCGAACAGCAGCACGGAACTCCAGCGCCGGTCGAGGGCCGGGGTCCAGAAGAACGTCACCAGGCCGGCGAGGATGGAGACTGCCAGATAACACCATTCGTGCACTGCGGCGGGCGGGACCGCGCCGATCAGCAAGTCGCGCGTAATGCCCCCAACATTGCCTACCGTGAATGCCAGCACCAGCACTCCAAACACATCGAGCCGGCGCTTGACCCCTGTCACCCCGCCACTGAGCGCGAAGACAAATGTGCCCCCAAGATCGAGGACAGCCAGAAGAGTGCCGACCGGGATATGCGTTTTCATTACCATGGGACTTACGAAGATAGCCAGGCTGGCGCGGCAACGACCATCGCTTCCACGCCTGTCTCGCGCGAGCTAAGTACGCCGGAGCGCCCGACCATGACGTGTTGCCCCAGCACGGCATCCGGCTTGCGAAAGCACTCGAGAAGTCCATCATCAATCATCGCCTGCGCGCCCTGCGCTGTTTCCTCCGCCGGTTGAAAGACAGCCATGAGCGTCCCCCGCCATGCGTCCCGGGGTCGCGCGAACCAGGTGGCCGCGCCGATCAGCCACGCCACGTGCATATCATGTCCGCAGGCGTGCATCACCGGCACGGTCTTCCCTTCGCGGTCCGTGTCCGTGGCCTTGCTGGCGTAAGGCAGACCGGTCTCTTCCTTGACTGGAAGCGCGTCCATATCGGCGCGCAGCATGATGGTTGGACCGTCGCCGTTTCGCAACAGGCCCACCACGCCGGTCTTTCCGATTCCGGTGGTCACTTCATAGCCGCCCTCGCGAAGACGGCCTGCCGCGATGCCCGCTGTCCGGTTCTCCCGCAGGATAGCTCGGGATGAGCGTGAATATCTTTGTAGACAGACTCCAGATCGGTCAGCGCTCCGCTGAGATTCGCAAGCACCTGTCCAGAGCGCTTCGGCTTGTCGTCAGTCATGTGCGATGCCTCGCCCCCGGCGTTCATCCATCCGCCCTTCCGAAGACGGAACGGACCTTCGGATTGTTACTGGTTCTCCGCCGCCGCCGCCGCCGGATTCACCAGGTCCCGCAGTTCCTTGCTCGGCTTGAAGTAAGGAACACGCTTGGCCGGAACGTCCACCTTCGCCCCGGTCTTGGGATTGCGTCCGATCCGCGGCTTCCGCTGCCGGATGCGGAAGCTGCCGAACCCGCGAATCTCTATCTTGTCGCCTGCCTTCAGCGCGCCGATCACCGCGTCAAAAATCGTGTCGACGATCACCTCGCCGTCCCGCCGCGTAAGATCGCCTAACTGCGTGACTTCCTCGACCAGTTCTGCTTTTGTCATGTGAACGTGCTCCAGACCAGAGGCTCTACTCCGCTTTAAGGTTAACCTCTTTTTACGAATGTAGATGCGTGAATTTTTCCACGCGCCGCAACCCCTCGTCAAAATTTCCCCCGAAATCCTTTTCCGCACCTCACCGGAATGATTATGATGGAGTTAGCTTCCCCCTCAGGCCGCGCGCCGTGAAAATTGAATACAGCATCGTAATTCCCGCCTATAACGAAGAGGCGCGTATCGGCGCGACTCTTGCCGAGGTCCTTCGCTCCATCGATGCCCATGCCTGGAATGCCGAGGTCCTCGTCGTCGACGACGGCTCAACCGACGCTACCACGCAAATCGTGAAAACGGTTGCCGCCCGCTGCCCTTACCTTCGCCTCCTCGCCAATGAAACCAATCGAGGCAAGGGATACAGCGTGCGCCGCGGTATGTTGCACGCCGCCGGAGAAATTGTGCTCTTCACTGACGCCGATCTTTCCTCCCCCATCGATGAGGCCACCCGCCTTTTCGCCGCTATCCGCGAAGGCGCCGACGTGGCCATCGGTTCCCGCTGGCTCGCGCAGAGCCGCCAGACCATCCGCCAGCCCCTCTACCGCCGCTTCTTCGGACGATGCTTCAACCTCGTCACCCGCGCCATCATGCGCCTGCCCTTCGCCGACACCCAGTGCGGATTCAAAGCCTTCACCCGTCCCGCCGCCCAGGCCATCTTCCAGCTTCAGCGCATCGAGCGCTGGGGATTCGACCCCGAAATCCTCTTCATCGCCCGCAAGCGCGGCTACTCCGTTCGCGAAGTCCCCGTAAGCTGGGGCCACGACCAGCGCACCCGCATCAGCTACCTCAAAGACGGCCTGCAAATGCTGAAGGAGTTGCTCCTCATCCGCTGGAACGCCCTCACCGGAACCTACACCAAAACCGTCAACGACTACGCCCCGCAGATCCCCGTCACAAAATAGATTTTCGCCAGTAGCGCTTTCACTTAGAGCGATTTTAGGTTTGGTGTAGCCGCTAAATATTGTCATCCCGACCAGAGTCATTGCAAAGCAATGACGTAGCGGAGGGACCTACACCTCCTCTCGGGTACAGTCATTCCGAATCCGCTCTAACCGACATTCAGCAGCCCGCCGCAATCGCCTCGGCCGCAATTTCGGCCGCCCGCTCGCACCCCGCGCGATCCACATCGTTGTGCGTTACAAAGCGAATCTGATCGTCCGCCGCCGTTCCCGCCAGCACGCCCCGCTGCTTCATCGCCGCCAGAACCGGCCCCATATCGGTTTTCCCGCGCAGCTTAAAAATCACGATGTTCGTCTGCACAGTCGCAAGATCAATCTCCACCTGTTTCAGCTCCGCCATCCGCTCGGCCAGCAGTTTCGCGTTCGCGTGGTCCTCGCCGAGTCGCTTCGGCATTTCTTCCAGCGCAATCAGCCCCGCCGCCGCCAGAATCCCCGCCTGACGCATCCCGCCGCCCAGCATCTTGCGAACCCCGCGCGCCCGCTCAATCCATTTCCGGCTGCCCACCAGCATCGAACCCACCGGCGCGCACAGCCCTTTCGACAAGCAAAACATCACGCTCGAAAATCCCGCCGTAAGCTCCGCCACCGGAACCCCCAGCGCCGCCGAAGCATTGAAAATCCGAGCCCCATCCAGATGCACCGGAATCCCCGCCTCCCGCGCTCCCGCCCATATCTCGTCGTAAACCTCCAGCGGAGTCACCGTTCCGCCCGCCATGTTGTGCGTATTCTCCAGCGCGATCAGCCCCGTGGATGGCCGGAAATCGGACCCGTTCAAAAGCTTCGTCTTGATCCGCTCCCACGTCAGAATCCCGCGCTCGCCCCGCGCCGTCCGCGTCTGGCAGCCGGAGAAAGCCGCCACCATCGCCATTTCCCAATCAAAAATATGCGCGCGCTCCTCGCACACAATTTCGTTCCCCTGCCGCGTGTGCATATGGATCGCAATCTGGTTCCCCATCGTGCCGGTCGGAACAAACATCGCCCCTTCGCGCCCGAAAATCTCCGCCGCCCGCGCCTCCAGCCGATTCACCGTGGGGTCTTCGCCGTAAACGTCATCGCCCACATCCGCCGCCGCCATCGCCGCGCGCATCGCCGCAGTCGGCCTCGTCACCGTGTCACTGCGCAGATCAATCAGTTTTTCATTCGAGTCTTGAGCCATGCGTCAATTTAAGCACCGGAAACTTCCTTACAACAAACGAGGTCTTCCGTGTGCATGAAAACCCAAATGGAATTGTCATTCCGACCGAAGCGAAGCGAAGCGGAGAGCCCGCCCTGAGCTTGCCGGAGGAACCTTCATTTCTCTGTGCTCTCCGCGTCCTCTGTGGTGTAAGTGCCACTACAACGGTTGTCATCCCGAGCGAGCGAAGCGAAGCCGAGGGACCTGCGGTTCGCTTCGGGCGGCACAAATTTTCATCCCGCCGGCATCTGCTCCGGTGGTGAATTCCTCAAGCCCCAACCGACTCGCCAAGAAAACGCTCAAACACCTCGTTCGACAACAACCGCCCCCGCATCGTGAGCCGCGCCCGCCCGCCCCCGTATTCCATCAGCCCGTCCGCGACAAGCTCCGCAATCACCGGATCGAACCGCCCCACCGTTTCCGCCCCAAACTCAGCGCGCAGCATCGCAAGATCCACGCCCGCATTCAGCCGCAAGCCCAGGAACCACGCCTCTTCCAACTTCGCCTCGCGCGTCAGCCGTTCCGGCTCCGCCCATCCCGGCGCGCGCAGAAACGGCTCCAGCTCATCCGTCGCCGCAAATCGCAGCACGCGCCCGTCCGCATCGCGCAGCATCGAGTGGGCATCCAGCCCCAGTCCCAGATACGCCTCACGCCGCCAGTACTTCAAGTTGTGTCGCGACTCCCCGCCCGCCCGCGCAAAATTGGAAATCTCATACTGCCTTAATCCCCGCGCGCCCAGAAACTCCACCGCCTCTACGTACATCTCCGCAATCGCGTCATCCTCCGGAACCAGCTCCGCCGAATACCGCGCTCCGCCCTTGCCAATCTCGCGCCCCAGCCGCGAATCCTCGTCCACCTCCAGCATATAAATGCTGGCGTGCTCCGGACCCGCGCCCGCCAGAACCTCCAGCGACTCGCGCCACGACTCCCGCGTCTGCCCCGCCAGCCCGGCAATCAGGTCCAGATTCACGCGCCCGATCCCCGCCGCGCGCACCCGCTCCACATCCCGCAGCGCCACCGCCCGCGTATGCAGACGCCCCGCCCGACGCGCCTCCTCATCCACAAACGACTGCACGCCAAAGCTCACGCGATTCACGCCGCAAGCTACCATCGCCGCCAGAGCATCGCCCTCCAACTGCCCCGGAGCGCACTCCACCGTAATCTCCGCATCCGGCTCCACAACAAACGAGCCCCGAATCGCCGCAAACAGCCGCTCCAGCAGCGCTGCGGGCAGAAGCGACGGCGTGCCCCCACCCACATAAATCGAGTCCACCCGCTCCGGCAGCGCCGCGCCCCACGAGGCGACCAGCCCTTGCGCCTCGCGCAGGTCGTCCTCCGCGCGCGCCACGTAGCGCTCAAAATAGCTCGCCGGAAACACGCCCGAAGCGAAGTTGCAGTAGGTACACTTAGCCCGGCAGAACGGCACCGAAAGATATATCCCGACCGAATCCATCAATTTCTATTGTAGGGAAAGCCGCTACCGCGCCGGCACAATCTCCCGCGGCTTAAATAATGATGCCCGCTCGCAGGTCGAGTAACTCTTCAGCTTCGGAACCCGCGAATGCTTCGGAACGGAGAATCTATAGTCCCGAATTGCGTAGCAAGCCGAATTCTTCTCCACCAGACCTTTCGCCAGCGCGGAAGACAACTCCCTTTTCGATTCCGCGCACAGCTTCTTCTTGAGAATCGCCGCCTGGGGCGATTTCGGCCCGCCCACCATGATGCAGGGCGAACTCTGGATGATGAACGGAGCCTTCGTCGAAGACATGGAATTCGTGGATGGTTGCGCAGGCAAGGTTTGAGCCGCGCACGGCAGAACGCCAGCAAGCAAAAGCGCGGCGGGAAGCAAGCGAAAGAGTGCCATAATCCCCTCCCGGTCAGGAATGATAGCACTCCGCGCCCGGCCCCGTCCTCCCGCCGGCAAGATGCGGAACCTTTCTCCCCATTCGCTCATCCGTTATCCAGCGGGGGCATTTCCCGCCGAAAAGACCTTCACCGGAATCTATAGAATAAAAACCACGCATGGCCGATCAGGAAAAATCAAAACAGCAGGAAAAGTCGAAGCAGCCCCACGAAGAGGAAATCATCGGCAAGGCTTACGACGCGCGCCTCATGCGCCGCCTGCTCACCTATCTGGCCCCCTACAAGCTGGCCGTCTTCGTCTCCATCACCGCCATCATCATCAAGTCTCTCTGCGATGTCGCCGGACCCTACCTCATCGCCGTCTCCATCGACCGCTACATGACCGGCCATCCTACTGCCAAGTCCGAATGGCTCGCCCGCTGGCTCAGCGCCAATCCCTGGAACGGCATCACCC
>JBAUHD010000494.1:0-3020 GCA_049680085.1 Acidobacteriaceae bacterium | reverse complement strand
CTGCACGAGATCGCTTGGTTTTCCCATACTGTGACTATCTACACGAATGGGTTGTAGATAGTCAAGGCATTCAGCCTTTAGCTGCTAGCTTTTAGCTTCCAGGTTTCTTTGAAATGACCTTAACTCTTCGGGCAGTGAAGATTTGAGGGCCAGAGGCTTGCCGGTGATGGGGTGAGCGAACTCCAACTCCGCCGCGTGCAGAAAATTCCTGTTGAGCGCAAGGGCTTCCGGTTCTGGGTCAGACTTTTTGCGCTGGAGACCGGCCTTCATCGTCCCCGGCGCTCCGTAGAGCGTGTCTCCCACGACGGGGTGGCCAATCGAGGCGAGGTGCACGCGAATCTGGTGCGTGCGCCCGGTTTCAATTCGCACCGAAACCAGCGTGAATTTCCCGAACCGCGATTCGATCCGCTCCAGGACGGTGTAGTGCGAAACCGCGCTGCGGGCTCCCTCGTCGCGCCGTGTGGTCATGCGCGTGCGGCGAATGGTGTCCCGGCTGATGGGCGCGTTGATGGTTCCTTTGTCCTGCTTGATGGATCCGTGAACCAGCGCGAGGTACATCTTGCGAATCTGCCGTCGCGAGAACATCTCGCCGAGCCTCAGATGCGCGGCGTCCGTGCGGGCCACGATGATCAGGCCGCTGGTCTGCTTATCCAGCCGGTGAACGATGCCGGGGCGTACCGGGTCATCAGAATGCGAAAGCTCGGCGTAATGGCTCAGCAGCGCGTTGACCAGCGTTCCGCGATTGCGGGCGGAGTCGGTGGCTCCAGAACCCGCGTGGACCATCATTCCGGCGGGCTTGTTGATGACCGAGAGTGCGTCATCCTCATAAATAATGTCGAGCGGAATGGCCTCCGGCATGGCGCGCAGCGGGGGGGGCGCAGGTTCGCCCAGAATTTCGACCCTCTCGCCGCCGCGCAGCTTCAGCGAAGGCTTGGCGGGCGCGCCGTTGACTAGCGCTTTGGAGTCGGCCAGCAGCAATTGAACGCGCGCCCGGCTCACATTTTCAAGTTGCGCGGCCAGCCACGCATCGAGGCGCTGACCCGCGGATTCCGCCGGAACTTCGTAAGCGGTTTTCATCTGCTAATGTCCGGAATACTCACCGGGCCCCGTGTAGCCTTCGGGCCACACCGGCCAGTTGGGCGCGGGAGCGGGAGCGGGCGGCGCGTCCGGCGGCAGGAAGCTGCGGTCGATGAGCCAGGTGCGCAGCAGCGATGGCCACTCGCGCAGCGGAAGGATGGAGCCGCACAACCCGCAGCCGTGATTGCTGTAGTCGAACAGATGCAACTCGGCGTGAACGTGATGCCGCTCCAGCGCGCGATCAAAGTCCAGCGAATTCTCCACCGGGACGACGGGATCGTTGGTGGTTGCGAAGAGGAACGTCGGCGGCGTGTCCGCCGTTACGGCGAATTGATTCGAATACTCGTGCGCAAGCTTGGGGTCGGGATGCGGGCCGAGCAGCGCGAGCCGCGACCCGGCGTGGGCTTCCGGCAACTCCATGCTGATGACGGGGTAGGCCAGCACCATGAAATTTGGCTTGCAGGAGAGTTGGTCGACGGGATCGGAATTTGTATCCGAAGAAGTTACGCTTTCGCAATGCGTGCCCAGCGATGAGGCCAGATGGCCTCCGGCAGATGATCCCCACACGCCCAGACGGTCGGGGTCGATTCCATACTCGGCGGCGTGCGCGCGGATCAACCGCATGGCGCGGCGTCCATCGTTGATCTCGACCGGGTAGTGATACGGCGCGACGCGGTAATCGAGCACAAAGGCCGGCATGCCCTGCGCGTTCAGCCATTCGGCAATCTGGAAACCCTCATGCCCCATGGCCACGTGCTCGTATCCGCCGCCGGGAATCACCAGAATCGCCGCGCTGGTTGAACGCTTCTTCGGCAAAAAGACGTACATACGCGGCTTGTCGGCGGGCGCGTTGCCCAGCGCGCCGGGTGCACCGTCAGGGTATAGGTAAACCGTTTGCGGCGGCGCCGCCTGCGCGTGAAGCAATGGAAGCGGGGCCGCGAGGCAGGCCAGCGCGAGCAGAAGAGAGACCTTACGTATGCCGCGGATCATCGACCACAGTATAGCTGTTCGCGTCTGCGCGAAGGTTCGAGCTGCGACGTACCAGAAGCGCCGCGCTCGCCAGGACCATGGCCAGGAAGACTGCCTGATGAAACCAGAAAGGGCTACGGCCGGGAGCACGATACAAATCGAGAAAGGCCCCGGCCAGCCCGGTCACAAACAGCCATGCGCCGGCCAACTCGCCATCCTGGCGGCGGCGCGGCAGCCACCAGAGCAGCACGGTGAGAATCACCAGACACGCGACGGCCTGATACAACTGCACGGGATAGACCGGCACGCCGAGCGGGGTGCCGTACCAGAGAGCGGCGAAGCGGCTGGTGTAGGTGACGCTCCAGCCGCTTGTGGCGGGCAAGCCGTAGTCGAGACCGGCCAGAAAAGCTCCGATGCGGTTGATGGCCAACGCCAGCGCGGCGGCTGGCGCAACGCAGTCGAGCACGCGCGGCAGCGGCAGTCCTTCCGCCATCGCGTAAAGCAGCGCGGAGACAATGCCGAGCAGCACGGCAACCGCGCCGATCCAGGGAAGGTGGTTCGCGGCCAGGCCCAGCGCCCAGAAGGGATGCTGGCGGAACGCGCTGAAGTAAACCGCAACCATCAGCAGACGCGAGCCAATTAACGCGGTCAGAATTCCGACGAGGCCCAGGTTCCAGAGCTTGTTCGGGTTCAGGCCCAGCCTTCGCGCGAGCACAACGAGAGCGGCCAGCCCGCCGATCAGCGCAAGGGCGGTGAAGGCTCCATAGGTGGGAATGGCGAAGTGACCGAACTGGACGAGGCGAGGATACAAGGCGGAAAAGGAAAGGCCGACCCACTGGGCCGTACTGCAACGCGCCGGTGAACCCGTCCTAAGACGGTGGGAACTCGCCGAGGCTCTTTAGGCATTCCGGACTGGCGGACACTGCGCACCGAGCCAATATGATCGAGTCAAGCTCCCTGTTCAATGAATGTAG
>JBAUHD010000493.1:0-2523 GCA_049680085.1 Acidobacteriaceae bacterium | reverse complement strand
CCCTCGCTCCGGCGGTCCCGGCGGCTCCGGCGGTCGCAAGTTCTTCCGCCGCAAAAAGGTCTGCAAGTTCTGCACGGAGAAGATCGACGCGATTCCTTATCGTGACGTGCGCCTTTTGCAGGGCTTTGTCGCCGAGCGCGGCAAGATCGTGCCCCGCCGCCTCACCGGCGTCTGCACCACGCATCAGCGGCGTCTCACCCGCGCCATCAAGCAGGCCCGCAACATCGCCCTTCTGCCCTTCGCGGCCCGCTACTAGCGGCATTGGAAGCAGTTTTGTATGAAGCAGTTTTGTATCAGGGCACGGCTTCAGCCGTGCCGAAGAGATCGGCAATTTCCGGGGCTTTAGCCCCTGAGCGATGCCTTGAATACCGCGCTTGCACAGCGGGCGCAAACTGGAGATTTCAACATGGAAGTCATTCTTAAAGAAGACATCAACAAGCTTGGCCATCGCGGCGACGTGGTGAAGGTGGCGGACGGCTATGGCCGCAATTACCTGCTGCCGCAGAAGCTCGCCCTGCAGGCTACCTCCGCCAACAAGGCGGTCATCGAGCAGATGAAGTCCTCCGCCGTCCGCCGCTCCGCGAAAGAAAAGGCGGAAGCCGAGACGCTGGTGGCACAACTGAACACCATCGCGCTGGTCTTTGAGCGCAAGGTGGGCGAAAGCGATCACCTGTTCGGCTCCGTCACCTCGGCGGACATCGCGCAGCAGCTCGAAGCCAAGGGTTTCACCATCGATCGCCGCAAGGTGCAGCTCGATGAGCCCCTGAAGCAGTTGGGCGAGTTCCACATTCCCGTCAAGCTTCACCGCGAAGTCACGGCGCACGTGTCCGTCACGGTCAAGGGCGAAGAAGTGGAAGCCGCCGCCGCCGAATAGCGGAACCTGCGGTTCACTACCAACGATGTCATCCTGAGCGAAGCGAAGGACCTGTGGTTCGCTTCGGACGGGTGATACAGCTCGCTGAAAAGCCCAGGCTTTGTATCAGGGGGACGGCTTTAGCCGTCCCGCAAAGCCTCCCAGAATCAATGCGGGGCTTCGGCCCCTGAGCTTGGCGTCCGGCTGCACAAAAGCGCAGGGCCACGCGGCTCTGCGCTTTTTCCTGACTCATCAGATTCCAGCCCTTCCACTCCACTCCGAGGATTGCGTGCATGAGTGGAAGCCGCGCTCGCAGCCGCCTATCTGCGCGAGCAGGTATTTGCCATCCGGAGCCCGGAGCGCGTAGTCTCCAGCAAAGCCAGGGGATAAGGCATCCCTTTCCGGGTCCGTTGCCGCGCTCGTTTCCGCTGAACGATGTTGTTGACCGGCCCCCAATCCATTTCCCTCGGTACACTGCTTTCAGGAGGCTGCAATGCAACATGCTGTCATCGGCACCACTATGCCGGTGCTTGAGTTTTCGCTCGATCCCAACGATGCGATCATCTCCGAGGCCGGCGAGCTTTCCTGGATGGGCGCTTCCATCCAGATGACCACCCACACGCAGTTTGCCGGAGGCGGCGGCATCTTCGGCGCTCTCAAGCGCGTCGTCGGCGGCGGCAGCCTGTTCATGACCGAGTACCGCGCGGTCGGAGCCCCCGGCGAGCTGGCCTTCGCCACCCGCGTTCCCGGCCACATTCTGCCCGTCGATCTCGCCCAGACCGGCGACGTCATGGTGCATCGTCACGGCTTTCTCTGCGGCACCTCGCAGGTCGCCCTCAGCGTCGGCTTCCAGCAGTCGCTGGGCGCTGGCGTCTTCGGCGGCGACGGATTCATCCTCCAGCGCGTGACCGGCCAGGGCACCGCCTGGCTGGAACTCTCCGGCGAAGTCCTCGCCCGCGAGTTGGCTCCCGGCCAGACCCTGCGGGTGCATCCAGGACACGTCGGAGCATTCCAGGCCAGCGTTGGATTCCAGATCGCCCGCATCCCCGGCATCCGTAATATGATCTTCGGCGGCGACGGAATTTTTATGGCCTCCCTCACCGGGCCCGGTCGGATCTGGCTCCAGACCTTGCCCATCTCGCGCCTCGCCCACCAGATCGCCCAGTACCTCCCCGCCGAGGAGAGACGCCAGACCACCGAGTCGGGAGTCGTCGGCGGCGTCGTCGGCTCGCTTCTCAACAACATGAGGTAAAGCAAGCGTCCGGCATCACGCCACATCCACTCCCTGCCCGCCGACCACTGAACGCGGGTGCCCCCCAGCCTGCCCTGAGCCCGCCGAAGGGTCTCGCCTTTGAGACCTGGGTTCACTGCTGACCGCTGGACCTAACAGTTGTCATTCCGACCGAAGTCCGCGAAGCGGACGCAGCGGAGGAACCTGCACTTCCTCCGCCCAGTTCCCCAAAAAGCAAAAGGCACAGCCCCAAGCTGTGCCCTCCCGCCAAAAATCCCTCTATAAGTTCGGACTACCAAATCCGCCATAAATCAAATGCATTTTTCGTCCCTTTAGAATCAGCAGCTTAACAAAATAAAGCTTGACGATTCTATCTCGCTGATTCTAAATATTTTACCTAACCTCCCCTTTGTTTTCTATATTTTACCCACTCCCCAAG
>JBAUHD010000492.1:0-11788 GCA_049680085.1 Acidobacteriaceae bacterium | reverse complement strand
GATTGGAACTTGCGCTCGACGATTGACCCGGCGTGACGAGCTTCTTTTGGGGCCTGAGCCCTGGTTCCTGAGCCCTGGTTACGCCGGCTCAATGCCCACAAATCGGCCCAGCCGTCCGCGGTCGACGAACTTCACGCGGCCGTCGATTTTGGCGAAGAGGGTGTCGTCGCTGCCACGCCCCACGTTTTGTCCGGGCTTCAGCGGGGTTCCGCGCTGGCGGACGATGATGGAACCGCCCGTGACCAGCTCGCCTCCAAACCGTTTTACGCCAAGCCGTTGCGCGTTGGAGTCGCGTCCGTTTTTTGAGCTGCCTAATCCTTTTTTATGTGCCATTTCTCAAAATCCTTCTCTATTGTGATCGCGCGGCGGCTACTTCGCAGCGGCGTAGGTGCTGCCGTCCACATGGATCGAGTCGATGCGGACTTGGGTAAAGCTTTGCCGATGGCCTTGCAGCTTCTTGTACTGCTTCTTCCGCTTGAGGTGGAAGACCAGAATTTTATCGCCGCGCCCCTGGCCCACGACGGTGCCGACCACTTTGGCGCTGGCCGGCTGGCTCAGCGAGCCTGTGTCGCCGGAAAAGGAAAGCACATCATTGAACTCTAGCGCGCCGTTTTCGTCGGCTGCCGCTTTTTCAATCTTCACCACGTCGCCGGGGGCGACGCGATACTGTTTACCACCTGTGCGGATAACCGCGTACATAATTCCTCCAGGCATCCGCTCCCGCGGAAGCCAAAATCTTCTGTTGGCTGGGCTGAACCATATTCGCCTGGTACTCGCCCGGACGGATCGCGCTCGAACTCGATTGCGGCGAGCGAGCGGGGTGAACCACGGAGCGAAAGGCGGAATCGCCGAACCAGTTAAGTTTACCGGGGACGGGGGTTGGAGGTCAATGGAGGTGTTGGGAAAAATGGGCGCGGAGGTTGATGTGGGCGCGGGAAATCGACTAAACTAGGAATTCGGCGCCACGGCGGATGATCTTTCTCGGTTCGCTCGACCCGTTTAGCTGGAATGCGGACGGGTTCAGGGATGGCACGAACAATTCAGGTTTGGAGTTTCGCATGGCACAGGTCTGTGAAATCTGCGGCAAGGGCCCGCAGTTCGGCAACAATATCTCGCACGCGCACAACATCACCCGTCGCCGCTGGAGCGTGAACCTGCGCCCGGTCAAAGCCAAAGTGGTGGGCGGGGCGCGCAAGATGCGCGTCTGCACAAGCTGCATCAAAAGCGGCAAAGTCACCAAGGCGTAAGATCGCGCCTATCCCAAAGCCCCGAAGCCAGGCTCCGGGGCTTTTTCCTGCCGTCTTTAGGACTTCTCGAAATCCAGCGCGGCTGAGTTGATGCAGTAGCGCAGCCCGGTGGGCTTGGGGCCGTCGGGAAACACGTGCCCCAGATGCGCGCCGCAACGGGCGCAGTTGGCCTCCACGCGCCGCATTCCGTGGCTCACATCCTCGTGGGTTTCAATCGCGTTGGCGTCGGCGGGCACCCAGAAGCTGGGCCAGCCGCTGCCGGAGTCAAATTTCGTATCCGACTTGAAGAGCGCGGCTCCGCAGGCGACGCAATGGTAAGTTCCGTCGTCGTGGTTATGATAGAGCGCGCCCGAAAACGGGTTTTCCGTCCCCTTCTGCCGCGTCACGTAAAATTGCTCCGGGGTGAGTTGCGCCCGCCACTCCTCGTCGGTCTTCACGATCTTTTCCATCGCCTATCCTCCTGTCAATTGGACTCATCACAACCGCGCAACGACTTCAATTTCCACCAGGGCGTCCTTGGGCAGCCGGGCCACCTCCACAGTGGAGCGCGCCGGAGCGGTCACGCCCTCCGGCGCAAGGTAACGCCCGTAGACCGCGTTCATCGCGGCGAAGTCGTTCATGTCCTTGAGAAAGACCACGGTTTTGGCGACGGCGTTGAGCGAGGAACCAGCGGCTTCGAGTACCGCCTTCAGGTTTTCAAGAACGCGCGCAGTCTGCTCGGCAATACCGCCGGAAACCATTTGGCCAGTCACCGGGTCGAGCGCGACCTGGCCCGAGGTAAAGAGAAATTCGCCCACGCGCACGGCCTGCGAATAGGGCCCAATCGCGGCGGGAGCGCCAGAGGTGGAAACCGCAGTCTTCATCTCAAGATTGTGCCGCCACGGAACCCGCGGAAGCAAATGTGGAGTGCTGCCTGCGCTCTGACTCCAGCGCCCTCTTTCCTGTACCCTGTTGGCTGGAATGCGCGTTCCCGCTCTCATGCTCGTGTTCGCCCTCGCCGCCGCGCCGGCGCAGCGGCCATCGAGCAAGCTCCCGCAAGCGGCCCGACCAAGCCGGAATATCGTGCTCTGGTCGATGTCGCGGGAATCGGTGGACATGCTGCTGAGTGGCATTCCGCAGGCGGATCCCCTGCGCCTGGCGCAGCTTCGCCAGACCTTCCTCGATCTGCAATGTCGGAGCCCGCACCTGCGCGAGCCGCCCGCGCCGGGCGGCAGCAATCTTGTCTGCACGCTGCCTGGAGATAAGTCCGCCAAAGACGGGACCATTCTTTTTCTGGCCGATTACGAGCATCAGGGCCCGGGCGAAAGCGCGGTGGCAAACTGGAGCGGAGCGCTGATGCTGCCCTTTCTTTATCACGCGCTCTCCGCCACGCCGCGCGGGCATACGTTTCTGTTTGCCGAAGTCAAAGGCGAAGTCGGGGCGCGTGCCCTCTACGACTCTTTCACTCCCGTGCAGCGCAAAGCCATTCAGGGAGTTGTCGCACTCGACGCGCTTGGCCTCGGTCCCGTCCAGTATTATATTGAGCCCGACGACACGTATGCCTACTATGCGTGGACGCGGCTGCAACGGTCTCTGCTGCAGGCCGCCGCTGACCAACGGCTGCCCGCGCCCTCCTACTTCGCACCCGGCTCGTGGCGAAAAAACGACGTGACCCGCGAATTCCGCCATCACAACATCCCCGTCATGCTGCTCCATTCCATCGATTCCGCCGACCGCCACGTTCCCGGGTCGGCGGGCGACACCGAGGCGGCTATCGACCACGACGTCTATTTCCAAACCCTCACCCTGCTGGCCGATTACGCCGCGGAACTGGACCGGGTTCGACCCCCGCCCTCCGCCCGCTGACCAACGGAAATACAAACCGTTAAAATGGTAGCCGTGGCTTTGAGCACTCAGCCTGTCGCGCTCGCCGCGCGACAACGACGCTGGCAGCTGCTGTTTCCGGCTGAATGCTGGCACCTGCTTTCGCTGGACGCGCCAACCGTGGCCGCGCTGTGGGCGTGGAGCATCGGCCGCGCCGCGCATGTCGCAGTCTCCACCGATTCGCTGCTGCTGCTGTTCCTGGGAACCTGGCTTCTGTACGTTGCCGACCGCGTCCTGGATGGCGTCCATCAGGACAGCGCGCTATTACGCGAGCGGCACTTGTTTTATCGCCGCCATCGCGCGGCCGCCCTTGCCGCCGCCGTTCCGGTCGCGGGGGTCCTCGCCTGGCTGGTTCTGCATATGCTCGGGCGCGCCCGCCGCGCCGACCTGCTGCTTTTTGCACTGGCCGCGGCCTACTTCGCACTGGTTCACCTGAGAGGACGCGCAATTGAGCGCTGGTTCCCGAAAGAGCTTCTCGTCGCGCTGATCGCCGCCGGGGCGATTGCGGTTCCCGCCTGGTCGCGATCGACGCGGGGCCACGGCGTCGCGATGTTCCTGCTCCTGATTGCGCTCTTCGCTTCCGTGTGCTGGCTGAACTGCGTTGCCATTGAGAAGTGGGAGCGGCCGCAGACAGCCGCAAGCCGCGGCGCGCCCATTGCCGACCCCACCACGCAGTGGGGACAGAGGCATCTCCGGCCCATCGGCGCGGCGATTGCCATCGGCGGGATATTCGCGGCGGGGGCCTTGCTCGGGCTGGACCACACTGCCGCCGCCGTACTGTGCCTGGCTGGAGGCGCTTCCGCCCTGCTGCTCGTGCTGCTGGATTTTTCACAGTCTCGTGGCAACATCAGCGCCTTCCATCTCCGCGTCGCCGCCGACGCGGCCCTGCTCACGCCGCTCCTGCTGGCCCTCCTCCGCTGATGCCGCCCGCCCCGTCCGCAAACTTCGATCCTCTGGCCCGGCCCTATCGCTGGCTCGAATACCTCACCTTCGGACCCATGCTGGAACGCTGCCGCTTTTGCCGCATCCCCGAGCTGGCCGGCGCGCGCCGGGCGCTGGTGCTGGGCGACGGAGACGGGCGCTTCCTCGCCCGTCTGCTCGCCGCCAACCCGGCGCTCCAGGCCGATGTGGTGGACCAGAGCCCGGCCATGCTCCGGCTGCTCCAAACCCGCGTCGCCACTGCCGGAACCTCTGACCGCATCCGCGTTCATCAGGCGGATGCGCTGACATTTCAGCCCTCAGGAGCGGCTTACGATCTCGTCATCACGCATTTTTTTCTGGATTGCTTTACAACCGAACAGGTGCGCGGTCTTGTCGAGAACCTGCGCCCGCATCTCGCTCCTGGTGCGCTGTGGATCGCCTCCGAATTCGCGATCCCGAGAGGCGTCGCTGCCCTTCCGTCGCGGATGGTGGTGTCGTCGCTCTATCTGTCCTTCCGCATCCTCACCGGCCTGCGCACCCGCGCGCTTCCGGATCACCCCGCCGTCCTCAGGGAAAATGGGCTGAAACTCCAGAACCTGCGGACTTTTCTGGCCGGGCTGCTGGTGAGCGAACGCTGGATCAACGGCGAACCAGTTTCTACGCGGGAAACCCCCGACTAAAGACCCTCGGGCGGCCCATCTTGCCGCCCATGGAAATTGGCAGGGTTCGCCGGCCACCAGGGTGAAACGAAAACCTGTTTTCCACATCTAATGAGAAGAGGATTTGTGACTGAAAAGGGGGAGTCTGGATACCGGCATAGGTCCTCAGTTCCGTGAAATCAGGCCGAAATGCCTGAATTTGCATGAATTTGGCTGACCAGCCGTGATATTCTAAGTATCTTTGGTGGACGTGCGCCTACCGCCCGGTGGAACCGCTTTTAAGCGTCCGATTCGGGAAGAATGCCTTCTATGGCTTCGACCGCACTTTGTCCGACCCAGGCAGCAGACAGATCCGAAGACGCGCGGACGTCGAAATACGTCTACGTATGAATTTATACCGCGGGAGATACGCGCTTGGCGATTGAAGACAAGTACGAAGAAGAACTGGATAAATTAATTGAGACGGGCAAGGAGAAAGGCTACCTCACCTACGGCGAGGTCAACGACCTTCTGCCCGGCGACATGCACTCGTCCGACGACCTTGACGATCTGATCACCACGATCGGCACGCAGGGCATTGACCTGCTCGAAAGTCCCAAGGCCGAGGGCTTTGAGGTTGAAGCCGGCGAAGAGGGCGAGGACGTTGAGCTGGACCTGACTCCGGGCACGCTGGAAAAAACCAACGACCCGGTCCGCATGTACCTGCGCGAAATGGGCACGGTTCCGCTGCTGACGCGCGAAGGCGAAGTGGAAATCGCCAAGCGCATCGAGCGCGGCCAGTTGCGCGTCATGAAGGCCATCTCGCGCTCGCCCATTGTGATTCGCGAAATCATCGCGCTCGGCGAAGACCTGAAGCGCGGCGTGCGCAACGTGAAGGAAGTGGTGATCTTCGACGAGGAGGAGATCACTGAAGATGTGCTGCAGGGGCGCATTCGCCAGACGGTGGGCAAGATTGATGGGCTGGTGAAGCACCAGAAAAAGGCCACGGCACTCGAAGAGAAGCTGGCCACCATCAACATCAAGAGCAAGCCCAAAGACCACCGCAAGACTCGTTGGGCGATTGCCCGCGAAAAGGTGCTGGTCTCGCGCGTGGTCCGCGAACTCAAGTACACCAACCTCGAGCGCAAACGACTGCTCGACAAGGTGAACAAGACGGTTGACGTGATGCGGACGCTGGAGCGCCAGATTCGCACGCTGGACCAGAAGTTTGAACAGTCCAAGAGCGAAGAACTGAAGAAGGAATACCGGCGTCAGCAGAAGAACTGCCGCACCGATCTCGAAAAGCTGGAGCTGGACGCCGGTGTCTCCATCGCCGAGTTGAAGCGCACTCAGCGCGAAATGATCCAGGGCGATATGGACGCCGAGCACGCCAAGCGCGAGCTCATCGAAGCCAACCTGCGCCTCGTGGTCTCAATCGCCAAAAAATATACCAACCGCGGCCTCCAGTTCCTCGACCTGATTCAGGAGGGCAACATCGGCCTGATGAAAGCGGTGGACAAATTCGAGTACCGTCGCGGTTACAAATTTTCGACCTATGCGACGTGGTGGATCCGTCAGGCCATTACCCGCGCCATCGCTGACCAGGCCCGCACCATCCGCATTCCGGTGCACATGATCGAGACCATCAACAAGCTCATCCGCACCTCGCGGCAGCTTGTGCAGGAGCTTGGCCGCGAACCGACCTCCGAAGAAATTGCCAAGCGCATGGATATTCCGGTGGCCAAGGTCCGCAAGGTGCTGAAGATCGCGCAGGAGCCAATCTCGCTCGAAACTCCCATCGGCGAAGAAGAAGATTCGCACCTCGGCGACTTCATCGAAGACCGCGGCGCGGTTTCGCCTTCGGACGCGGTCATCAGCGTCAACCTGAAGGAGTACACCTCACAGGTTCTCCGCACCCTGACCCCACGCGAGGAGCGCGTCATCAAGATGCGCTTCGGGCTGGAAGACGGCTCCGAGCACACCCTCGAAGAGGTGGGCCAGAGCTTCCAGGTCACGCGCGAGCGCATCCGGCAGATCGAGGCCAAGGCGCTGCGCAAGCTGCGGCACCCTTCCCGTTCGCGCAAGCTCAAAGCGTTCGTGGATACGGTGATGGACTAGGAATAACGCCGGGGAGGACCGATCGGTCCTCCCCGAATTTTTTTGCTCGCGGTTCTCGGGTGTGCTATAAAGCAGTTCGCCTCAGTTTTTTCGGCTGTTGCGCGGGCTACTTCAACGCACAGGTACCCACACTCATGAGAATCCGGATTGCAGCCTCCGCCACGCTCCCGATTCTGCTTGCCTTCGCCGCGCTGTCCGGCTCCCGTGTCCAGGCCCAGTCCTTCCAGGCGCCGCCCGTCACCAACGGGTTGTGGCAATCGGAGTCGACCATCACCATGACCGGCGTCCCTCATCGTCCAACCGGCAGCACGATGACCAACGTTACCCAAAGCTGTATGGCTCCGGATACCTGGAAGCACTTTGGACACCCGGACCAGGTTGGGGCGAATTGCAAGGTTACCAACTTCCATCAGGACGCGCACCGGATCACCTATGACGCGAGCTGCGGCGGCACGAGCAGTTACCACACTGACCTTCATCTTGAGTTGCTCATCGAGAGCGCTCAGCATGTCGTCGGGACGGTGCTGATGAAAACCTCGGCTCCGAGCATGCCCAATGGCATGACCATGAACACCAAGTTCGATTCGCACTTCGTGAGTGCGTCCTGCGGCGGCATGAAGCCCGGAGACGTGAAGACGCTGAAGCAATAACCCGATTGCACCCTTGCCAACATTGAGGCGACCTATTCCGCCGGAATCACCAGGTACTGCTCCAGCTTGCCGTCCGGCATCGTGTAGGTCGTCACCCGTACCTGCACCGGAGAATCGTTAAAGCTCACCGAGAATTCGCGAAAGGCCATGCCGCCGCGCAACTCCTCGTTCGTCTGCTGGAACGATGCGGGCGGACCCAATGGAGCCAGGCTCGATTGGAAATCGCCGAGCGCCTGCGGGCTGAAGTAGGCGTTGCAATTCGCCGTGAAGAGCGAGCGGTCGATCTTGCCTTGCTGGAATCCCATAAAGATTTCGCGTGCCTGCGCTTGCGCCCCCGGAGCCGTTCCGCCCGGCGGGTTCAGTCCCAGAACCAGCGGCGTGAGCGCGCGCGCAATGCCGGAGGCCGCCGACGAAGCGATCTGGTTGGTCAGCACCACAATCGCCGCCTTGTCGTTCGGGAAAACCACGTTCTCCGCCACAAAGCCTGAAACCTCGCCCGAGTGCTCATACTCCAGATGCCCGTTGACATTGCGCACAAACAGCCCCAGCGCGTAATGCGAGTTGTCGCCGTTTTTCAGCAGGACGGGCGCGAACATCTGGTCGTAGGATTTCTGAGACAGCAGCGAGCGATTCATGATGCTGATGTCCCACTGCGCCAGATCATAGGCCGGCATGGCCAGCTCGCCCGCCGCGAACATCCAGCCCGCGCCCTCTTTCGGAGCCGGCCTCAGCGGCCCCAACGCAGACCGCGTGTAGCCTTCCGCGTCCGTCTCCTCAAGCGAGTTCACGTCGGAATTCCAAACTTGGCGCATATCCAGTGGCTTGAAAATGTGTTGCTGCAGGAATTTCATCAGCGGCTCGCCGCTAACCAGCTCCACAATGCGCCCGGCGATCACGTAATTCGTATTCGAATATTGCCAGCGCGTTCCGGGATCAAAGTCCAGCGGCTTCTTGCCCCACACGTCGAGAATGGATTGCGCCGTGGTGGCCTTCTTCATCGGAGGCATCACATAATCCTCCGGCCAGTAATCCTGATAGCCCGAGGTGTGCGACAGAATCATTCGGATCGCAACCTCGTTGGCGCGAGTGAGGTTGGGGAGATACTTCCCGACGGGATCGTTGATCGAGAGCTTGCCCTGCTGCTCGAGCAGCAGAATGGCCGACGCCGTGAACTGCTTGGAGATTGAGCCAATGGAATACCGCATGGCCGGCGTGGCCGCGAGCGGCGGCTGGAGCCTGGCTTTGCCGTAGGCGTGCGTGTACACAATGGCTCCGTGCTCGACAATCGCCACCGAAGCCGAAGGAACGCCGGTCTTCGCCAGCACCCGCTCGGCGGCTCCGTCCATCTTCGCTTGCACGTCGGGACCAATGGAGTTAATCGCAAGCGTAGTCTGCGCGTAGCCCAGGCCGGCGCAGCAGACCAAAGCAGTGAAAAAAACCAGAAGACGCCGCATCCATGCCTCCCCGAACAATTTTCTTTTGTAGCATGAACGCGACTATCCGCGGAGCGAAACGCCGTGGATTCACTAAAGTTTCGGCGAGCGCTGCACGTCGCGCACGCCGGGAACGCGGCGCAGTCCCTGCACCACGCGCGTCAGATGGCGCACGTCTTCGGCATCGACGACAAATTCTACGATGGCTTCGTCGTTTTGCCCGGTCCGCGAATCGACGGTGCGAATGTTCGCATTTTCGTCGCTGATGACGGCGGTCAGTTCCTTCAGCATTCCGGTGCGATCGTCGCAGAAAATCGTAAGCCGGACAGGATAAGTCTGGCGGCGGGCGACGGTCTCATCCGCCGCGCGCGCCCACTCGACGGAAACGCGGCGGTCCGACTCGTAGAGCAGGTTTTGCACATTCGGGCAGTTGCGCGCGTGGACGGCCACTCCCTTGCCGCGCGTCACGTAGCCGATGATCTCTTCGCCGCGAATCGGATTGCAGCAGCGCGCGCGATAAACCAGCAGCTCGTTTTGTCCCTCCACCTGGAGCGAATCCGTGCCGCTGGCCGCCGACACGCGCCGCACCGCGCCTGAAACTTCGGACCCCGACGGCTCTGGCTCGACCGCGGGCTGGCCCGTCGCTCCTGGACTCAGCCGGTTGAGCACTTGACGCGCCGAGTATTTTCCAAAGCCGATGGCGGCCATCAGGTCGCTGTGCGTGGCTACGCTGTAGTCGGCGGCCACGCGCTCGTAGTCCGTCTCCTCAAACTTCGACAGCGAAACCTTATATTTGCGCGCCTCGCGCTCCAGAAGCTTGCGGCCAATGTCAATGGCGCGCTCCCGCTGGTGCTCGTTCAGCCAGTGCTTGATTTTGTTGCGGGCCCGCGAACTTTTTACAAACGTCAGCCAATCTCGGCTGGGAGTGTGGCCGTTCTGCGTGACCACCTCCACAATGTCTCCGTTGCGCAGCCGCGAGCGCAGCGGAACAATCCGTCCATTGACCTTCGCACCCACGCAGGTGTTGCCCACCTCGGTGTGGATCGAATACGCGAAGTCCAGCGGCGTCGCGTCCTTGGGCAGCACCACAACCTTGCCCTTCGGGGTGAAGGTGTAAACCTCCTCCGGGTACAGGTCAATCTTCAACGTCGAGAGAAACTCGTTCGGGTCCGTCATCTCGCGTTGCCACTCGACGAGCTGGCGGATCCACGCCAGCCGCTGCTCGTCGCGCGCGCTGATCGGCGAGCCAGGGTCCTTGTATTTCCAGTGCGCCGCGATTCCCTCCTCGGCGATCCGGTGCATCTCTTCCGTGCGAATCTGCACCTCGAACTGGTGGCCGCCCTCTCCCATCACGGTCGTGTGCAGTGATTGATACAGGTTGGGCCGCGGCATGGCGATGAAGTCCTTGATGCGCCCCGGCACTGGACGCCACACGCTGTGGATGAGCCCGAAGACGGCGTAGCAGTCCTGCACGCTGCTGGTAATCACGCGCAGCGCCAGCAGGTCATAAACCTGATCGACGGAAATCTTCGACTTCAGAATCTTCTGGTTGATGCTGTAAAGCCGCTTGATGCGCCATTCCACCCGCGCCTTGATGTTGTTCTCCGCCAGCTTCTCTTTGAGCAGCGCCTCCACGCCGGCCAGGAACTGCTCGCCCTCTGCGCGACGCGCTTCCACCGCTTCATGCACCTGTTCAAACGTGAACGGATCGACGTATTGGAAGGCCAGGTCCTCCAACTCCCCACGCACTTTGCCCATGCCCAGCCGGTGCGCCAACGGAGCGTAAATATCAAGCGTCTCGCGCGAAATGGCGGCCTGCCGCTCCGCCGAAAGATGCTGCAGCGTGCGCATGTTGTGCAGCCGGTCGGCAAGTTTGATCAGCACCACGCGCACGTCGCTGACCATGGCCAGCAGCATCTTGCGCACGTTCTCCGCCTGGCGATCTTCGCGATTGGCAAACTGAATTTTGTCGATCTTGGTCACGCCTTCGACGATGTGCGCAACCTGCTCGCCGAACTTCGCCGTAATGTCTTCGGTCGTCACGGGAGTGTCTTCCACCGCGTCATGCAGCAGCCCCGCGGCAATGGCTGTCGAGTCCAGCTTCATCTCCGCCAGCACCATTGCCACTTCCAGCGGATGCAGTGCATAGGGCGACCCCGACGCGCGCGTCTGCCCCTCGTGATGCTGGAGGCAGAACTCCCACGCCTTGCGAATAATTTCAGGATCGTCCGACGGACGATTGGCGCGCACCATCACCAGCAGCTCGCGAAACTTGTCCGCGAACAGCTCGTTTCCCGGCCCGGCGTTGCGCCCGGCCTTGACCGCAGTGGTCTGGGTGGCTGCCATATCTCATTTTATGCCCGGCCGCGCCAGTGTGCGACGATGGACTCTATGGCGGCAAAACGGATAGGCAAACCTCACAAAGAGCGAACCCCTGCGGAAGACCGCGAAAAACCAGAGTCCCAGCCACCCGCAGCGCGTGGAGACGCGGCGGTCATCTCGCACAGAGCGGCGGACAGGCTGCGGGCGGGGCACGTCTGGGTCTACCGGTCCGATGTCACGGGGCTTCCGGAAAACGCATCGCCCATGCTGCCCGTCCGCGACTCGCGCGGGGCCTTCCTCGGCACCGCCCTCTACAGCCCGACTTCGGAAATCGCCCTGCGGCTGATTGCCCGCGAAGAGATCGCCTCAGAAGCCGAATGGCTGGAGACTCTCGCCGGAAGAATGCGCGCCGCCATTGCCTTGCGGAGCGACGTTCTGGCCAGCGCGGAGACCACCGCCTGCCGCCTCATCTTCAGCGAGGCCGACGCCTTGCCGGGGCTGATTGCCGATAAATATGGCGATATCGTCGTGCTGCAATTGCTCACCAAGGCTCTGGACAACGATGCCGTCCGCATCGTCGCCACCAGCGTGCTCAA
>JBAUHD010000491.1:0-5187 GCA_049680085.1 Acidobacteriaceae bacterium | reverse complement strand
TGTGGATGACAGCCTTGTCTCCAAACGACGACTCCATTTCAGAAAAAATCCGCTCGGCGCATTTGCCGTCATCCATGTCCAGGCAGGCCACTGCCAGCGCGTATCCGTCCTCGAAGTCCGGGTCGAGATTGACCGCCGTCTCCAGTTCCCGCCTTGCCTCCTTATCCTGGTTCATCTTCAGCAGCGCGCGACCCAGAATCAAGTGCGCCTTCGCTGCAGCGGTTGCGCCGCCGCTACCCGCCGCCGGAAGGGTCTTCAGCATTGCTTCGGCCAGCGACTTCGCGCGCGAATCATCTCCGTGCGCCAGCGCCGCGCGCGCGTATTCCATCCGCAACGTGGGCTGCTCCGGTTTCACCGCCAGCGATTCGTCGAACAAATGGGAAGCCTTGCCGTAATCGCTCGCGCGCGCGTAACCGCTCGCCAGCTCGCCCACGGCTTCCGCGATAAACGCGCGATACTCCGCGGCGGCCCCGTCCATGTGGCCCGCCTGCTGCAAGCGTTGCGCCGCATCATAGTGCTGCTGAAGTCCCGATTGCGGCTTGGAGGGTGCCGGCTTGCCGTTCTGCGCAATCGCAAACACGGGCGCGCTCGTAAACGAGAGCAGGCTGAGCGCAACAATGGAAGCGAATCGAATACCCACGGTATGAGTCAGAATACTCTGGCAAAAGCGAGCGAACCAGCGCGGCTCATTTCAGGCGGAGGCGCGGGTCTTCCTCGGCTTGGAGCGACCGCGCCTCTTCCCAGACGCCGCAACGTTCTGTCCACTCAGCGGATGCCGCTGAAAAATCAGCGCCGCCGCACCGCGAAGCCTCGCCACCTCGCCCTCGTGGCTGGGTTCAATCCGCGGAGGCTTGCCTCCAAGAATCGAAGCGCTGACCTCTTTGCGAATCACCGGAGCGAACTGCTCCCAGACGGAAGTAATATCGCCGGCAATCAGAATCAGCTCCGGAGAAAGCGCGGCCGTAATCATGCGCATTCCTTTTCCGATATACGCTGCCTGCTTCTTCAGAGCCGCTTTCGCAGGCGCGTCGCCTCCTTCGGCCAGGCCCAGAAGCTCCTGAAAACTGATATTGCCGGCTCCCGCAACCGCTTCGCGGTAATACCGGATCGCCGCCGTGCAGGAAGCGAACGTTTCCCAGCATCCTCTCTGCCCACACCCGCACAGTGGCCCGGCGGAGTCGATTGAAATATGCCCGAACTCGCCCGCCATTCCGTGCTCGCCGGACACAATCTGCCCGTCGGCCAGAATCCCGGCGCCCAGCCCCTCGGAAATTGTAATCAGGACCGCGTTGCTCACTCCATCCAGCTCGCCGATCCACTGCTCGGCCAGAAGGCAGGCATTCGCGGCGTTTTCCAACTCTACCGGCAGCTTCGTCTCCCGCTCCAGCGTCCCCTTCACATCGAACTCCGGCCACTTCAGATTCGGCGCAAAGATCAGCCGCTGTGTCTTCGGCTCCACGCGCCCCGGAACGCTGACACCGATTCCCCCAAACGACTTCGCCGGACTCGCCTCCCGCATCCGCTTCACGCATTGCAGAACTGAATCAATCGTTCGCGCCGGATCGCCGCTCAGCGGTAGAATGCTTTGCGAAAGCAGGCGTCCGCTCAGGTCCACTGCCGCCACCGTCACCTGTCGCGGACGGATATCGACCGCGAACACCACCAGCTCGTTGTTCAGCACCAGCATGGTTGGCCGTCTTCCGCGAGGCAGCCTGGCCGTCGCGCCTTCCCGTACCCAGCCCTCATCGATAAGCTGTTCGGTGATCTGGGAAACGGTGCTCCGCTGCAAACCGGACACACGCGACAGTTCCGCGCGCGACATCGGCTGGTGCGCGTGGATCAGTTGAAGAAGGATGTCCCGGTTGATTTTGCGGGCGGTCTCGCTCGAAGCAAGCTCGACGTGGGTGAGGTCCACCCGCCGCATACCCCTCTCAAGGCGAGGCGATTGCACGATCTATGTCCCTCCGCAAGCACTCTATCATCGCCTTGTTGCTCAATGTTGTAAAGAGTGCCCGCTTCCGCGCGAGGCGGTGATCCCGCTTCCGAAGAGCGCCCAGCCGGCCTCCTATCGAAGCTGCAACTGGAACCCCGTCGCAGCCGCGGGGATAGTGATGGCAATCCCGTTGGCGATTGTGGCGATGCCGGACTCAAGCGCCTTCCCATTCAGAGTCGCCGTATGCGCCGAAGGCTTCCATCCGTAGACTTCCACGCGAATCCTCTTCCACCATGCCGGATACGTCCCCTCCTGCGCCGCCGCCCGCACCTCAAACCCCGCCGGGGTTGCTGAGCAGGTAAATTTCATTCGGAGATACTTGCCGTGCTGGTAATCGTACGTGCGCCCGTCATCCTGGTAGAGACTGCCGCCGCAATCCTGGCCTGTGTAGACCTTCAGTGTCAGCGGGCCTTGCGGCGTTTCGTTCGTGCTCTGGACCAGCGGCTCAATCGGCAGAATGGACCCCGCGTGGACAAAAACCGGAAGCTTGTCCAACTCCGGCTTCATGCGAATGGAAGGAATCGGCTCGGCTGCGGCCGCTCCGTTGGTTTGCGGAACCGCAACCTTTTCGCCCGTCCAGTAGTCGTACCACTCAGGCGATGGAAATTCTATGGAGTAGGTGTCCAGCTCGTCCGGGAAAGGCGACGGAGCAATCAGCAGGTCGTGACCAAGAAGAAACTCGCTCGACGCGGGACGATCCGTATCGAGGGGATGCTTGTCCGGAGCCGCGTCCGGGTATTCCAGAAACAGCGGTCGCACCATCGGCAGTCCCGTGCGCGAGGCCTCTTCGGCAAGCGTGTACAGATAAGGCATCAGCCGGTAGCGCGCCTCGATGAACCGCCGGCGAATGGCCTCCTGCGCCGGGCCGCCCACCCACGGCTCCTGATTGCCGGTGCCTAGTTCGGTGTGGTCGCGGTCGATAGGCTGAAAGGCGGCGACCTCCATCCATTTTGTCAGCAGATCGGGCATGGGGGTTCCGGCAAAGCCGCCCACATCCGCCCCGGTGAAGGCGAAGCCGCCGAGGCCCAGGCTTTCGATCATGGGCGTGGTCATGCGCAGATGGTTCCAGGTGCTGCTGTTATCTCCCGTCCATGTGGCCGCATAGCGCTGGCCACCCGCATAGCTGGCGCGCGTCAGCACAAAGGGACGCAGGTTCGGGTCCAGCGTCTTCAAGCCTTCAAAGGTCGCGCGCGAGTTCTGCATTCCGTATACGTCGTGAATCTCAGCATGAGTCGCGGTGCGGGTCTTGAATCCGGGCTCGTCGATGCGATGCACCACATCGAGCGGCATGGTTCGGGTCGGCGTGCTGAAAATGGAGGGCTCATTCATGTCGTCCCAGAAGCCGTCCACCCCCATTGCGTGAAAGTGCTTGTACAACGTTCCGAACCATGCTCGCGACTGCTGTTGCGTGAAATCCGGAAACACGCTCGGTCCCGGCCACACCACGCCCGTGTACACCGTTCCATCGGGGTTATGCACAAAATGATCGCCCGCCATCCCGCTGTCATACGGGGAGTAGTGATGGTTGGGCAGATTCGCGATGTGCAGATCGACGATGGTGATCAGGTGGAAGTTCTCCTTGTGCAGCTGCGCGATCATGCCGGGAAAATCCGGAAACAACTTCTTGTCCACCGTGAAGGGCCGGTTCTTGTCCTGATATCCAATGTCGAGATAAATCGCGTCAGCGGGAATGTGGTCCGCGCGCAGCCGGGCCGCCACCTGCAAAACCCTCGCCTGCGGCGTGTAGCTGTAGCGCGACTGTTGATAGCCCAACGCCCACAGCGGCGGCAGCGGCGGAGTTCCTGTAAGCCACGCGTAGCTCTCCACCACCTGCCTGGGCGCGGGACCGTACAGAATGTAGTAATTCAGCGGTCCGTTCACCGCGCCGAACGAATAGATCCCCGGCAGCGCCTTGCCGAAATCAAAGCTGGTGCGCCACGTGTCGTCCAGAAAAATGCCCGAAGCCACCCCGGCCCGGTCAATCAGAAAAAATGGGATGCTCTTGTACAGCGGATCGGTCGATTCCTGATAAACGGCCGCATCTGTGTTCCAGAGCGAAAAGGCTTCGTTGCGCCGGTCGAGAGGACCGGTTCTGTCTCCCAGCCCGAAGTAGTGCTCATCGAGCGGCATCACCTTGGAGACGCGAAAGCTGGTTCCCTGAAAGCGAACCGGCAGCGCGTCCTGCTGGATGATTTTTCCGGAGAGATCAAGCACCGTCATCCGCAAGTCTTCGCGGTTGATGCGCACTTCGAGCGCGCTCGTGCGAAAGCCAAAATACTTCGCTGACGATTCCGGGGTTACGCGAATATGGCTGTTGAGCGCCTTCGGCAGCACCGCCCACGAGGCGTTCTCCGGCATCGTGCCGCCGGGCGCGATGCGCACGCGCAGAAGGTCGTCGCGCACCGCCGTAATTTCCTCGCGCGCGGGACCCTCCTGAATCGCAATTCCGTCCGGCAGCGCGGAGAAGCTGTTCGGATGATCGAGCATCAGCACCCGCGACGAGTACGGAATTTGCTGGGCAGGAAGAACGGCGCCCGAAGAAATGAAGCAGAATAACAACGCCGCGCCCAAGGTGAAATTTCCCCGCATAGATTTCCTCCACCTAAAGCATATCCAGCTTTGCTGTACCTGATTCCAGTGATTGTCATCCCGACCGAAGCGAACGCAGTGAGCGAAGTGGAGAGATCTGCACTGTCGTCCGTGGATACACCAATGTTGGAATCGCTCTAGGGCTGATTCAACGATGAATTCCGCAAGACTGATTTGTATCATGTTGGGAAATCAGTGGGTGCTGCCGAATGTCGCGGGCGAATGGAAAAGCCACAGCCGCCTCCGCATCGAAGAGAGCGGGAATTTCACAATGTTTTCGCTGGAAGTGGAGGATACCGGGTGAGCCGCGCACGCCCACGCTTGAGGCCAGGTATATGTGCGGAAAAACCGCGCCGGGCTCCTGTCCTGTTCCGAACAGAAGCCCAGGCGCTGGGGGAGGGCAGACTACAGCAGCTTCACAGAGGAAACCTTCAGCGTGCTCCCCTCGACTTCTCCCTTCACATTGACGCGGAGATGATCGGTTTCGTGCGACCCCTTGAGTTCCCTCAGGATTTCCTGGTTTCCCTTGGCGTCGAACTTTAGAAACGTGTTATTGGCCAGAACGCCGAAGCCGCTCTTCTCGCAAGCCAGCGCGCAGGAACGCG
>JBAUHD010000490.1:0-2636 GCA_049680085.1 Acidobacteriaceae bacterium | reverse complement strand
GCGCCATTGAGAACAGCCTGCGGGCCGCACTGCGGCGGTACTCGGAGAGCGGCTCGGCCCAGGAGGATCTGATCACCATTCGCGGTGAGCGGTTCGTGATTCCGGTGAAGGCGGAGTGGAAGCGGCGCGCGCCGGGCGTGGTCCACGGAGCGAGCTCCAGTGGGCAGACCGTCTATGTGGAACCGCTGGAGACGATTGAGCTGAACAACGAGATGGTCCGGCTGCTCGAAGAAGAACAGGCCGAAATTCAGCGGATCTTCGCGGCGATGACCCGGCAGATTGCGCAGGTTGCGGACGTGATGCTGAAGGGCGCCGATGCACTGTGCGCGGTGGATACGCTGGTGGGTCGGGCTCGGTTCGCGGCGGAATTCGGCTGTATGCGACCGCGATTCGCCAGTCCTGACTCGCCTGAGTTGAGCGTGAAAGCGGCTCGGCATCCGCTGCTGGAAAAGCGTTTGCGCGGAGATTCCGCCAACTCCACCCTTGCGCAAAGTGCGCGCAAGGAAGGGGCAGGACTGGCCGTCCAGGCACACCCGCGTCGCGCCGGAAACGGTGTTGCTGAAATTGTTCCAATCAGTGTTTCGCTGACGGGCGATGTGCGCCAGCTCGTGGTCAGCGGGCCAAACACCGGCGGGAAATCCGTTTCGCTCAAGACGGTGGGACTGCTGGCGTTAATGGCGCAGAGCGGAGTTCCGGTTCCGGCGGAGGAGGCGATCTTTCCGCTGTTTGAGGCTTTCCTCGCCGACATTGGGGACGCGCAGTCGATTGAGAAAAATCTCTCCACCTTCTCCGCGCACATCGCCAACGTGAACCGGATTGTTGCGCGGGCGGATGGGCGCTCGCTGGTGCTGCTCGACGAACTGGGGTCGGCGACGGACCCGGATGAGGGTTCGGCGCTTGCGGCAGCGGTCGCCGAGCGGCTGCTGCGAGCCGGAGCGTGGACCATCGTTTCCACCCACCTCACCGCGCTGAAAGTCTATGCGGAAAATACTCCGGGGGTCGTAAACGCGGCGGTAGGCCTGGACGAGCAGACGCTGGAACCAACGTATGAGCTGCGGCAGGGCGTTCCGGGAGCGTCGGCCGGCATCAGCATGGCGGCGCGTCTGGGGATGAATCCGGAAATTGTGGCGGCGGCGCGGGTGCGGCTGGGCGGGCAGACGGAGGAGATCGGAAAATTTCTGGCCAGGCTGCATGAGCAACTGCGCGAGCTGACCTCGGAGCGCGAGCGGGTGCGCGAGCTTGAAGAGGACCTCCGGCGCGAACGGCGGCGACTGGATGCCGAGGGCATGAAGGAGTGGCGGGCGAAGGTCCAGGAGATGGAGTTGAAGCTCGGTTCGCTGCTGAAGGATTTCGAATACCAGGCCCGCGAGACGGTGCGGGCGGTCGACGACCAGGCGGCGCGGCAGAAGCTGTCAAAGGAATCCGAGCGCAGGATGGCGCGTTTGCGTCGGGAGTTTTCGGAGAGCTTTAACGCGACTGTGGTGGCGCAGCATACGGGCGCCGACAAGGGTGACGCGAACGCGCAGCCGCACATAGTCCGGCACGTGGCGGTGGGCGACACGGTGCGGCTGCGGTCGCTGGGCAAAGAAGGCGTGGTGCGGCGGCAGGTGGATGAGGGCACGTTCGAGATCTCCATTGGGCTGATGAAGATGCGCGTGGCGCGCGACGACATCGCCGCCGTGGTGAAGACGGCGGGAGCGGAGGCACAGAATCCGCTGGCAGCGGCGCGGGCGCGAAAAGGGATTTCCGTGACGGCGGCGGAGCCAGACGAAAACCTCAACTGGGAGATCAACGTAATCGGCCGCACGGCGGACGAAGCCCAGGACGAAGTGGACAAATTTCTGGACAAGGCCTTTCTCGCGGGGCTACCGCGGGTGCGAATCATTCACGGAACCGGCATGGGCGTGCTGCGGCGGACGCTGCGGGCGCATCTGGCGCGGCATCCCCAGGTGGCGAGCGTGGCGGAGCCGGAGCAGAACGAGGGCGGTGCCGGAGCCACGCTGGTGGAGTTGAGGTGAGGCCGGGCTCTGTGCACAGAGCCCACCCTAAATCGACTGGTAGCGATTAAGGACGGCGTTCAGGGTGATGACGCCCTCGAGCTTGTCTCGGCTGGCGCGGTTGATGACAGGCAGCAGCGGCCAGCGGGGGAAGTAGGGCAGGGCGTTGTCGAGGGGGAGATCGGGAAAGAGGGTGGGAACGCGGTCGGGCTTGATGGCGCGTTCGAGGGGCGTTTCCGGATCGAGGGCGGCAGCGGCTCCGGTCAGCTCGTCGGCGGTCATGGCGTACCAGGAGCCGTCGTGGATCTGGACCAGAATGGCGGCGGCGCTGGCTTCGACGGCGGCGGAGGAGGCTGCGGCAATGGACTCATCGCCCCGCAAGATGGGCACGGCGAGCGGCTGCACGGCATCTTCGATGTGGAGCGGGATTTCCTCGCGCTGCTCTTCCATGGAGGGTAGGTCGAGGCCGTCCTGGTGGGAAAAGGTTTCAAAGATGGCGACGGGCTGGAGGGTGCGCGCGATGAGGTACGCGATGGTGTTGGCGAGGATGACGGGGAGGATGATGGAGTAGTTTCCGCTGACCTCGAGCACCATGAAGACGGAGGTGAACGGGACGCGGAGGAAGCCGGCGAAGAGCAC
>JBAUHD010000489.1:0-5821 GCA_049680085.1 Acidobacteriaceae bacterium | reverse complement strand
TCGAGCGCGTGGATCCATATTTCGCGCTCCACCTCCTGCACCGGCATGGGAGCGATGAGGGTGAGGGCGCCGGTGAGCCGGCTCAATGCAAGGTAGGACTCGCGGCAGGTGTGAAGAAACTCCACTGGATACTCAGGCTTTCGGGCGCGGGCCTGCACGGGGTCGGCGTCGAGCACGTAGCTAATCTGCGGCCTGGGCACGAGCTTGAGGATCAGCTTGGCGTAGATGCGAACAGCGCGGCGGTTCAGGTTCAAATTGACCAGCTCGTCATAGGCGTACCGGTCGAAGATCACGACGCCAACGCCCGAATTCATGGACTTGCGAACAACAGAACGGAGCGCGAGAGCGTCGGCGAAGTAGAGGAACAAACGCACCGGCGTCATGAACCACGACCGAACGTTTTTGTCGCGGCGCTCAATGGGCGCCTCCGGGCTTCCAACGCCTTTGTCGCCGCGGAATAGTGTATGGCCGGCGGTTTCCCGAAAACGTGTGAACATAGCAACCTCGTCCCAAAAGGCAATCACGCGGACGCTGATTCCGGCGTCTTTCAGATGCGCAGAGAAAGCCTCGATCTGGGTGCTTTTTCCGGCTCCATCCATTCCGGAGAAACTCACGGTCATGGCCGGTTGCTTCGTAAGCTGTCTCCGCATCAGGCTCCTGTTCCTGTTTCCGGATTTCTACTGATTGGGGCGGCTGGGGCTTGCTTTCGAGAGCGCCACCACGGTTCCGACGGCAATGGCCGCGCCGATGATCAGGCCGGTGCGGATGAGAAATGAGCGCCTGCGCTTCTGTTTCGCCGGAGCAATGGCCGCGCCAGCCGGGCGCGACACGGCGGCGCCCACCGGATTTTCATAAGGAGCGGCGGCGGTACCCACCGGCGTGGGGGAGCTGGGCAGCGGCTGAGTTTGCTGCGTTTGCTGGGACTTGGCAGGCTGCTGCGCGGGAGTGGTCGGTTGCGGCGCTGGCGGGGCGGATTGAGCTGGAGCGGCACTTTGCTGCGAAGACCGCGGCACCGGCGCTTGCTGCCGCGGCGCAGCATTTGCGAGCGGCGCGATCAGCAGCACGACGAGAGCATTCACCAGGTGCCGCCGCACAAGGTGCGAAAGAGCCCGATTCCGGAAGCACAACCATCCCTCAGCGGCTAAAGTCGCATTCATTCGAGAGGGCTTCGCGACGCGGTTGAAGCTGTGCCCTTCTCTAGAGGCGGACTTTCTCAGCAGGCTGTGTGGCCGGTTCATTGAAATCTTCATTCGCACTCCTCCGGGCGCGTTGGCTGCAAGGTGAGATGCTCGCAACCCGTTCACGCGGCGCTTTCTGATTCGAGGTCGGGGCGAACGGCCACGGCCGTTGGCGCCACCGAGCCGGCCAGCGGTCGATGGAAACTTTTCACCGCTTCGGCAGCCGTATCGTAGACCTCAAAAAGACGGCCCGCCCCCGTTGTTTCCAGGAGCGCGTCGGCTCCCATGGGCAGGGCGGCCAGCCTCACATCGCCATTGCGTTTCATCGCCTCTTCCAGGCAGCAGAGCAGGAGATGGACGACGGATTTGTCCATCTGGCGCAGATTGGAGCAGTCGAGCACGATTCGCGGGCGGTCCACTTCGACGCACTCGCGGACTTCGCGAAGAAAAGCCCGCCCCGGTCTGCCGCTCGCCTCTTTCGGCATCCGCTTGACTACGACGTTGCGCATTGGAATCGACATCGTTTCCTCTTTCTGTTCGAGCGGAGGCTCGAGGTCAGCAGGCCTGATTGCCACGTCCAGCCCGAGTGAATCGGGATGCTGCAGGAGTTGGTTCAACTCCTCTTCGGGCCGGCGGAACGAACCCCTCAGAACGTCTCGCGCGTAGCGGAAGAGCGTGACGAGGTTGGTGTTGTACCAGCAGCATTGGTTCATTTTTGGCGAGAGTCCGCATAGAAACCGAAGCGATTCGACGCCACTGACGGGCCCGAGCATTGCCGCGACCAGCCGGTGATTTCCATCGAGAATGGTGAGCGGCGCGTGTTCTCCAGTGCCGATGAGGATGATCGGGCCCAAGCCGGGGGCATCCTGGAAGAACCGGTTTCGTATGGCGATGAGCTTCGACACAAATGGATCGTCCACCTCCGGATTTTGGAGGCGCAGGCGTTCGGCGATATCGGTAATGCGGAAATTCCCGCGGCCCACCCTCCGCCACTGGGCGCGCGGGAAGACCCTGATCTGGCGAAGGTCCGCGTCCGTGATTTCGACCTCGCGCCATTCAACGCCGGCAGGCAGCTCGCTCCACAAGGCAAGGTGACGCATGAAGAACAGCGAGCGCCGCTTTGCATTTTCGAGTGCGTCTTCAAGATTGGGCTGCATCACGATGTTTCGCAGGGTGTCCTGATAGTCGCGGAAGATGGCGTGGCCGAAGTCGCTTTTCAGGAATTCCGAGATGACCTGGTCTTCTGAGACGCGGCGGATGATTTTGAGCGGACCCAGGCTTTCACTTGGATCCATCTTGTTGGAGTCAGTCAGCGAGTTGACGAGGAACGGGAGCGCCACGAAAAAAAGCAACAGGGCCATGAGGACCAACTGCACCAGAATCACCTGCCGCAGGGATGAATGAAAGAGGCAGATACCGGCAATGACCACCGCGCTGAACGCCAACTGCACCCAGCTTGTATTCGCGATCTTATAAGACATTTCATAGGTAATGATGACCGCGCTGAGGCAATAAGTTACGGTAGTTATGGCGTAGAGCGCCAGGAGATAACTCATGTTATATTTCCCGGCTATTTCAAAATTGCTTCCGAGAAAGTCCCTCCACACCCAGGGTGGAGTGAGGCGCAATACCAGAGCGATGCCAGAGCCGATGGCCAGCACCATCAGCAGCGCGGTTGCAATTACCCTGAAGTCTCTCCTGTCCTCTTCGCGGCTGCCCGCGACGAGCGGAAACATACTATTGACGACTGATTGGGAGAAGGTAAAGATGACTCGGCCTACCATGGCCACAGCCGCATAGATCCCGGCTGATCTGGGAACAAAAAAATGCTTGACCAGCACGATGTCGCAGTTGTTGATGAGCACCTGTCCGGAAAAGAAGATAAGCGCCTGCAATAGTTCCCGCGCCGCATAGGAGAAGTGAAGAGGGTTGGGAATGCGGGCGGCAAGCTTCGGTACGATTGCAAAGTAGGCGACGGCGACGGCGGCGGAATTGGCGAGGATGACTCCGCCAACGCCAAAGCCCAGCAAAACCAGAAGCACCGAACCGCCCAGCCGGACCGCGCCCTCGATCACCAGATTGGTCGCGAGGCGGCGGAATCCGTAAGCCCCTTGAAGATAGCCGCGCCGGCAGCCCAATGGCACATAGAAGGCCGCGCCCACAGTAAGAAAGAGGATGAGAATGGGACTGGGAAGGTTCAGGTAATCGGAGATTCCGCGCCGAAACAAGAGCAGGATAAGTGCGGCCACAATGCCGCAGGCCCAAGCCTGGCGATGGAAGCTTCGATAGCCGGCGGACTTGGCCTCTGGCGACGGCTGCTGGGCGACAATTTTCGCTGAGATGATTTGGAACGAGAGCGTGATCGCCGAGATAAATGTCAGCAGAGTGTAGACGGCGGTCGCGTGGCCAAACCCCTTTGGACCCAGGAACCGCGCCACCGCAACGTTGTAGGCGAAGTTGATTACTGTCGCAAGGCCCGAGCCTGAGAGCAGTACAAAGCTGCCCGAAATGATGCGGCCTTGCAGAGAGCTCGGCCTTTTGACGAGACGATTCAACAAGTGCTTAGGCTCCAACTACCGGGCGAGGGAATTCGGTGAAGTCCCTGTTCCGCGATATCAGGATGGCCTGTCGCGCGACAATCGGGGTTCCATTCGCCAATACGTCATCCGATGCGAATTCCCCGTATTCTGGCTGCTCAGAACCCGGTTATCCTCGGTCCGGGGGATGCGTGGATGACAACCCCTTGTTTTGTAAGTGCTTCTTATCCTTATGCTGAGGTGTGTAAGCGGTGCTCTGCTCTTTCTTCTGTTTTTTGTGCCGCGCGGATGTTCCGGCCCCGGGCCGTCGCAGCCGGTGCGCTTGACATATACAGCGACGGGACACTCTCCGGAGAAGGTTGCTGTCTATGAAGCGTGGTTTGGATTCCCAAAGCACATATCAGTCGGCTACTCATCGCATGACCCTGCCGTGCTGCGCGAGCAGATACAGAAGGCCAAGGCGATGGGTATCTCGGCATTTGTGATTGACTGGTATGGGGACCGGGAACCATTTATTGACCGGAGCTATGCCTTGATGCAGGAGATCGCCTCAAAGGATAAGTTTCATGTGGCCATGATGTATGACGAGACTGACCAGGAAGACGGCGCCACAGATGTGGCAATCGCTGATTTTACGATGTTTTACAACACGTATCTTTCTCCCAATGCCCCCGGCCACAATGCATATCTGACCTATAAGGGACGGCCGGTTATCTTTATCTTCCCGAAGGGCGGGCACACCCATTGGGACAAGGTGCGGGCGGTGGTCAACAAATGGCCGACGCCGCCATTGCTTATATATGAGAATCTTCCCGGCAGCTATGCCGATGCGTTTGACGGGTACTACGCATGGATCAACCCTGGACCGAAGGGATGGCAAGCCAATGGCAGCGACTGGGGACAGGAATATCTAGGTCACTTTTACGAGACGATGGTATCTAAGCATCCGGACAAGATGATCGTCGGGGGAGCGTGGTCAAGCTTCAATGATAGTAAGGCGTCCTGGAGCCTGAATCGCCATATGTCGGCGCGCTGCGGCCAGACCTTACAGGACACGCTCAACGCCTGGAGAAAGTATGTTCCGGCCGACCAGCCTATTCCTTACGTGATGATTGAAACCTGGAATGATTATGAGGAGGGCTCCGCGATTGAGCCTGGCATCCCTGACTGCGGGAAGGACGGCCCGACCTCCGTCGCGCAGAGGTGAAGGCCATCCAATTTATGCCACCCGGTATATCTTGCTCCCCTCGGTAGCTTCCGCTTCTATTTCCGCGGCATAGTAGGTCTGCTTAATGATAGACAGAGGACGCCCGCGGACTTCGTCGTAGACGCGCCCGAGATATTCCCCGAGTATTCCCATGCACAGAAGCGTCAGCCCGCCGGCAAGAAAGATAATTGCCGCAAGAGCGAGCCCGAGGGTAGCCAGCGAACCTCCCGCAAAGATTGCGATAATTCCAAGAACCGGGACCAGGAGCAGCGAGAAAGCCGAGAGCGCAAAGCACAGCCGCAAAGGCTTGTAGCTGAAGCTGATGATGGCGTCCATCGCGTACTTGATGCGGCTGAGGAAAGACAGCTTGCCTTCGCCGCCCGCGCGGTCCTGGCGATCATAGAAGACAACATCGGTTTTGTAGCCGACCCAGGCGCGCAGGCCGGGCAGGTAGCGGTTGCCTTCTCGCAAGTCATTGACCGAATCGACGGCTTGTCGATCCATGAGCCCGAATATGCCGGCGTTCAGCGGAATGGGATAGTCAGAGAGCGCCCCAAGCACGCGATAAAAGAGCGGGAAGAGGCCGGCCAGAATCTTGCGGCGCTCCTCGCGGCTTCGCCTGACCGCGGTAACGACCTGGGCGCCGTTGCGCCAAGCTTCCACAAGCTGCGGCAGTACCCCCGGAGGGTCCTGGAAGTCGCCGTCCATGAGGATGATGGCATCGCCGCGCGCGGTGCGAAGGCCGGCTGAGAGCGCGCCCATGTGTCCCCAGTTGCGCGATAAGTCCACGACAACCACATTGGGATCGAGAATTTGGAGTTCGCGGAGCAGATTCAGCGACGAGTCCTTGGAGCCATCATTGACGTAGACCGTCTCCCAGTCTTCGCCGGTACCGTTTA
>JBAUHD010000488.1:0-3527 GCA_049680085.1 Acidobacteriaceae bacterium | reverse complement strand
GTCCCGGCGGGCGTTCCGGTCATGACGCCAACTGTTACCCAATCGCCGCCTTCTGCGCCGCGAACAATTCCCTGATCCCAGCCTCGGCGAGATCCATCATCTCGAGCATCCGGCTGCGGGGGAAGGCGGCGCGCTCGGCGGTGGCCTGAACTTCGACCAGCCCGCCTTCCTCGGTCATGACGACGTTCATATCGACCTCGGCCTGCGAGTCTTCCTCGTAAGCGAGGTCGAGCAGGGCGGTTCCTTCGACGATGCCCACGCTGGTGGCCGCGACCAGTTGCTTCAGCGGATTCTGCTTCAGCGCGCCTGAAGCCACCATCCGGCTGAAGGCGATGGCCAGGGCCGCGCACGCGCCCGTGATGGCCGCCGTCCGCGTGCCTCCGTCGGCCTGGAGCACGTCGCAGTCGAGGATCACGGTGCGCTCGCCGAGCGCCGCCATGTCCACCACGCCGCGCAGCGACCGGCCAATCAGCCGCTGAATCTCGTGCGTGCGCCCGCCCACCTTGCCGCGCTCCGACTCGCGCGCCGTACGGGTCAGAGTGGCCCTGGGCAGCATTCCGTACTCCGCCGTCACCCAGCCGCGCCCGCTGTTGCGCATCCACGCCGGAACCCCCTGCTCGACCGTGGCATTGCACAGCACCCGGGTGTTGCCGACCTCAATGAGCACCGAGCCCTCGGGCATGGCCACATAGTTGGGAGTGAGCCGGACAGGGCGCATCGCTGAGGCCGTTCGTCCTCCGGCGCGAAAGAAGGATTTGTCATTGGTCATGGTCTCGATTGTACGGGTTTGGAACGGGGGCGGACCGAGGTGGCGCAGCCGGGTCCAGAACCCGTCCCGATCTGGGCCCGCTCCAAAACGGGACAGACCCCGAGCCATCGCCGTTAAGTCTATTAAATACAGCTGCTTAATTCGAAGTCCGGATTTCCGGCTGTCCCGAATCGGGACAAAACCCTCTTTGCGGCCTGACCCTGGCTCGCGAGCTAAGTGATTGCATTGCCATGCATTACGGCGTCGATTTCACTTTGGCACGCCGCGTGTACTAGGGAGGGGCAAGGAAGCTGGGCTTGCGGCACTCCAGGGTCGCTGCCCAGCTTCCGAGTCCCTCCGAAAGGACCTCCATATGCCCGCTCTCGCGAAACCTCCGGCGCTTCTTCCCCGCTTTGTCCCCCATAACAATGCAAATGCCGGAGCGGACGCGGGAGTGGGCCCTTTTTTGCCCGGTCCCACTCGGATACCCTCCCCCGCCCGCGCTTCGGATTTGCCGCCCGTGACACGGCGCAACGAGGTGGAGGAGCCAACGCAATCCAGGGCGGAAAGCCCTGACCGGCTGGCGCACGACGCCCGCAATGTTCTCTCCGGGCTGATGCTCTATTGCGAGCTTCTGTCCGCGCCCGGAGTCCTGAACGAGCCTCACGGCCATTACGCCGGAGAACTCGAGGGCATCGCCAAAACCGCCGCGCAGATTCTGGAAAAGATCATCGAAGTTGCCGTCCCGCCGGTATCCCCCGCGCCGAAGGTTCGCAAAGTCTCTGAAGTCCCGGCCCTGCCCACCGGCTTTCCGGTCGCCACCGCCGTCCCGCTGGCCGCCGTGCCCGTCACCCACGCCGCCGATGATCTGCGCCGCCTGCATCCATTGCTGGCTGCGATTGCCGGTCCCGGAGTCCGTCTTTCCGTCGCAACCATGCCGTGTGCCGGGCAGACTGCCCTGGCCGTCGAAGACCTGACCCGCATTCTGGTCAACCTGGTCCGCAACGCGGCGGACGCCATGCCGAAGGGGGGCCATGTCCGGGTCACCGCGCAGTATGGAGATGGGCTTAGCTTTGTCGATGTAATTCCCCGGGTCGGGGCCGAGTCCGGCGCGATTCCCGGTGCGATTTCCGGTCCCGCTCCGGCGCCGCGCTCGGTCGTGCTTTCGGTCAGCGACGACGGCCCCGGCATCCCCGAGTCCCTGCGCGTGCGGGTTTTCGATCTCGGATACACCAGCCATAAGGAATCAGAATCAGCCAAATCAGCCAGCTGGCCCGCTCCGCGCCGTCGCGGCCTGGGCCTCAGCATTGTTCGCAATCTGGTCGAAGCTGCCGGAGGCGCGGTGCGCGTCAGCGCCTCGCACACCGGTGGAGCGCGCTTTGAAATCACCCTCCCTCTCAACCAACCCGTTACTTCGGGAACGTGCTCCGCACCACCGGATCGCACGTTTCCTGCTGACTCCACCACGAAAGGCTGCATAGAATGCCAGTAGCCGTTGCACAAAAACTTATGAGCGAATCCGTCCACCTCCCCCCTCGCTCCGGACGCCTGCATGTCTTGATCGTCGATGAAGACCCCGCTGTGCGCTCGGCCTGTTGCGAAATCGCCACGTCGCGCGGCTTTGTCCCCTGCGGGATGGACAGCCTCGAGGCCGCCCGCGGTCTGCTGCGCGGCAACAGCATCGATATTCTGATCCTCGACCTGAAATCGCCAGCGGGCGCCGGGCTGGAATTGCTGGAAGAGGTGAAGCTGCTGCACCCGGAGATCAGTGTCATCGTAATGACCGCCTTCGCCACCGTTACCTCGGCGGTCGAGGCCATGCGCACGGGCGCCAACGACTATCTCACCAAGCCCTTCGCCCTGGACGACTTGGCCGCGGTGCTCGACCGCGCCGCCGAGCGTCGCAACGTGGACACGGCCAGCCGCCGTCTTCGCGAGCAACTCCGCTCGCAGCAGGGACTCGGGAACCTGATCGGCAACAGCCCGGAGATGGAGAGAATCTACCGCATCCTCTCCAAGGTCTCGCAGACCGCGCACCCCGTGCTCATTCTGGGCGAAAGCGGGACCGGCAAGGAGCTGATCGCGCGCTCCATTCACGCGAACGGCCCCCAGGCCTCGAAACCCTTCCTGCCGGTGGATTGCGGCTCGCTGGTGCCGACGCTGATCGAGAGCGAGTTGTTCGGCTATGTCAAGGGGGCCTTCACGGGAGCCACGCGCAATAAGGACGGGCTGCTGGCCTCGGCGGAAGGCGGGACCGTTTTTCTGGACGAGATCGGCGAAATGCCGCTCGACCTTCAGGCCAAGCTGCTGCGCGCCCTGCAGGAAAAGGAGATTCGCCCGGTCGGCGCCACGCATCGCGTTTCCATCAACTGCCGCATTCTGGCCGCCACGAATCGCGACCTGGCGGCCATGGTGGAGCAGGGCCGCTTCCGCAAAGACCTCTATTACCGGCTGAACGTGGTCGCGCTGCGCATTCCGCCGCTGCGCGATCGGCGCGAGGACATCCCGCTGCTCGCCTCGCACTTTCTCACCCGTATGAACCGCGCGAGCGGCTCGAAGTATGTGCTCTCCGATGACGCGCTGCGCACCATGAGCGAATACGCCTGGCCGGGCAACGTGCGCGAGCTGGAAAACTCGATTGAGCGCGCCTGTGCGCTCTCGTCCGGGCCCGTGCTGCGGCTCGGCGACCTGCCCACGCAGCTTCAGGATTTTCACCTGCACGCCTTTCGCAGCGCCCACGCCGTCCATGCGGAGAATGGCGCCGCGCCCGCCGCCGCCG
>JBAUHD010000487.1:0-5953 GCA_049680085.1 Acidobacteriaceae bacterium | reverse complement strand
ATACATCGAGGATGTCCATCTCCTTGCGGAAGGCGGGTAGTTCGCCCGCGCCCTGCTGGTTGCCGCAGGATTTGCAGGCGGTCCCGGCGGGCAGCAGTTCTTCGACGGAATGCTTGTGCCAGGCCTCCGCTCCTTCTTGATGAAAAAGCCCAACGATGTGCTTGTTCAGGGCCGGGTCGTTGAGCGGCGTGTGGCACTGGTTGCAGAGGAAGACGGCGATCGGCACTCCCCAGATCCTCTGGCGCGAGATGCACCAGTCGGGTCGCGTGGCAATCATGTTCGAGATGCGCTCCTCGCCCCAGGCCGGGTCCCACCTCACGCGCTTGATTTCGTCCAGCGCCCGCTGCCGGAAGGTAGTCTCCGTCCCATCAAGATTCTTGAGCGGGGTGTCGATGCCGATGAACCACTGCTCGGTCGCGCGAAAGATGACGGGGTTGTGGCAGCGCCAGCAGTGCGGGTAGGAGTGGTAAATATCCGCCCGCCCCATCAACGCGCCGCGCGCCTGCAATAGCTCGATAATCGACGGATTCGCTTCCCAAACGGTCTTGCCCTCGTATTCGGGCAGTCCGTTGCGCAGCCGCCCTTCGTTGTCCACGTTGCAGGTCTGGTCGAGCCCATAGCGCGCGCCGGTGTAGAAGTCGTCGGCTCCGTGCGAAGGCGCGGTGTGGACGGCTCCGGTTCCGGTGTCGGCGGTGACGTATTCGGCGTTGACGCCGAGAATGTCGCGGTCGAGAAAGGGATGTTGGAAGTGAGCGCGGTCGAGTTTGGCTCCCTTGACGCGGGCGATTTCCTGCGCGGATTGGAGATTGCAGGATTCGCGAACAGCGGCGGCGAGTGACGCGGCGACGATGTAGACGTTACCGTCCTGCTCCAGCGCCACGTAGTCGAAATCGGGGTGAAAAGCGACGGCTAACGATGCAGGAAGCGTCCAGGGCGTGGTAGTCCAGATGATGGTCCAGACCTTTTTCCCGGCGAGTGCGGGATCAATCGCAGCGGGGTCGCTGGCCAGCGCGTAGCGCACGTAGACGCTGGGGCTGGTATGCATCTCGTATTCGACTTCGGCTTCGGCCAGGGCGGTGCGGTCGTGGAGGCACCAGTAGACGGGCTTGAGCCCCTTGTAAACAAACCCCTTCTCGAAGAAGTCATAGAAGGCTTCAAGCGTGCTCGCCTCATACTGCTTCGACATGGTGAGATAAGGGTCATCCCACTGCCCAAATACTCCCAGCCGGACAAGCTGCGAGCGCTGCAGGTCCACAAACTTCTGCGCGTATTCGCGGCAGGCGCGCAGGACGGAGAGCGCCGGCATCTCCAGCTTTTTGCGGCCCAGTTTTTCATCGACTTTGATTTCGATGGGCAGCCCGTGGCAGTCCCAGCCGGGGACCAGCGGGGCGTCGTAGCCAAACATGGTTTTGGACTTGATGATGAAGTCCTTGATGCTCTTTTGCAGCGCGTGGCCCAGGTGGATGGGGCCATTGGCGTAGGGCGGGCCGTAGTGCAGGATGTACTTTTCCGCGCCTTTGCGGGCGCGGCGGATCTGGCCGTAGAGGTCCGCGTCTTTCCACTGCTTGAGGCGTGCCGGCTCGTTCTGCGGCAGGTTGGCCTTCATGGGGAACTTGGTTTCGGGCAGCGTGAGAGTCGCCTTGAGTTCGGGCGGTGCGGACATCGGTTCTCCGTTCGGAAATTGAGGCAATAGGGATATTGTAGCTGGCTGACGCGCCTACTGATCTTCGTTCAGAAACTCCGCCGGCCGTAAAATCCGTATCTCATCCCACGGATGAAGCACCAGCAAATCTTCATCGCAGCTGACGATTGCGTCCGCGTCGCACTCGAATGCCAGGGCCAGAAACTTATTGTCCGCGGGGTCCCGGCAGGGAGGATTCGCCGCGAGGCACTCCAGGTCGCGCACGACAAACAGCCGGACGTTGTTCTCCATCATCCGCACGAATTGCCGGGCCGCGCCGTCCGGGATGTAGCGACGGAACTTGTCCTTTGCCAGAACTCGTTTCAGCTCGGCCAGTGTCTCTTTGCTGGCGCAAACGTCGCAGTACCGCAGCGCCCGGTGGAGCGCTTGGTAAGGAATCGAATCCGGTCTCAATGCGGCTGAAACCACGGTGCTGGTATCGAAGACCACCCGGCCGATCATCTGGCTTTATGGACCATGCGATGGACGTCCTCATCGGTCAACGCGGCGGATGCGATGGCCTGGGCGGGGGACTGGCTTTTTCTCGCCCGGGCGGTCCACGCCTCCAGATCGGCAACGGCGCGGCTGCGCCGCCTCCGGGAATCCAGAAGCTCTTCCATATCGCGCGGAGAGACGATGAATGCGGCGGGACGGCCATGCCTCGTCACCGTAACGGTCTCCCGCTGCGCCGTGTCGATCAGTTGTCCAAAGCGATTCTGCGCTTCCACGGATGTTACGGTGATCATTTTGTCATCCCCCTAGCTTAGCCATTATAGCTAATTTAGCTGTTTCAAGCGACGCCGGCCCGCGTCTCAGGGTTCCGCAACTCAACGGCCGGCTTTTTACTCGGCCCGGCTTCCTTCCACAGGTTTTTGCAATCCAACAAAATGGCATAAAACTTTGTTGGCGCTGATACGTCTATTTCTAGAACAGGCTTTTGCGACCAGCGCCCCTCCGGAGGACCGGAATTCCGGGCGGGAAGCATCGAAAAGGATGACGCGGAGAGGACAGACGGGGGGGCCGTCGTCCATAATGGAGGGAGTAACCCGGAGGCCCTGGCTTCCGGCAGCAACTTCAATGGGCAACCAAGTTTTAACACCTCCCGAAGAGACCGCTCAGCGGCCAATCGAAGACGAGCCCGAACTCCTGCGCGAAACCGATGGCTCGATGTGGTTATCGCTGATCGCGAACCTCCGCGATGCCTTCGCGTCTCCCAAGCAGCCGCCGCTGGAGCTGAGTTCGCAGCCGGTGGCGACCGGAGACCCCACCTATGTTGAGCCGGTGTGGCAGACGCTGTGGGCCAGCGTTCAGGACCTGTTCTTCCCCAAAAAGCTGCCGCCGCTGGAGTTGACCTCGAAACCGGTCGCGGTGGTGGACCGGATGAAGGAGAAGCGCGGGCCGCTTTCGAGCACGCTGGCGATTGTGCTCCATCTGGCGATTCTTGGCATCATCATCCTGCTGGGTCTGGCGGAGTGGCACACGCGGGCGATTAAGAAAGAGAACGTGACGGCGGTGGACGTGAAGCCGTTCATCCCCTTTGCGCCGAAGCAGCAGCCGATGGGCGGCGGCGGCGGCGGCGGTACGCGCAACCCGGTTGAGGCCTCAAAGGGGAAGCTGCCGGAGATTTCGAAGCATCCGATTGCGCCGCCGCAGATTCTGAAGATCGACCATCCCAAGCTGCCGGTTCCGCCGTCGATCATGATGCCGCAGCAGGTGAAGCTGCCGAACGCGAATATGCCGAACGTCGGCGTGCCCAACTCGCCGCAGGTGGCGCTGGCCTCGCAGGGCGGCGGGTCGGGTTCGGGGTTTGGTTCGGGCAGCGGCGGCGGGCTTGGATCGGGCAACGGCAACGGCCTGGGGCCGGGCAGCGGTGGCGGCTACGGCGGCGGTGTGATGCGTCCGGGCGGCGGCGTGTCGGCGCCCCTGCTGCTCCACTCCGTCGACCCTGAATTTTCCGACGAGGCGCGTCGGGCGAAGTATCAGGGCATCTGCGTGGTCTCGCTGATTGTGGACAAGAACGGGAACCCGCAGAATATTCAGGTGGTGCGGGCTCTGGGCATGGGGCTGGACCAGAAGGCCGAGGAAGCGGTGAAGCAGTACAAGTTCAAGCCGGCCTATTACCAGGGGCATCCTGTGCCTGTGCTGATTAATGTTGAGGTGGACTTCAGGATTTATTGAGGTTTGCTCGGTTCATTTTTGCTGTTACGACTTGATCCCAACCTGCCTCAGCCAACTCCAGACCCACCCACAATGTCATCCCGACCGAAGGGAGGGACCTGTGGTTCGCCTCGGATCGGCAAAGTCCCGCTTTCGCGTCAAGGTTGGGAAAAGAGAAACAATCCGTCTCCCCTCCCGTTCCAATCCCAAAGCTGTCAAGGAAAAAAATTATAAGCCCTGCAATATCAGCAACATAAAATAGCATTTGAATTGTCCGGACCTGATAGAATAAGAAAGTAGACAAAATTAGTTCCACCCGAGGCGCTGCCCAAAAAGCTGCGCCTTTCGCATTTTGCGCAAAGGAAGGAAGGTGGCCCACTCAAGCCGCTTTTGGCTTGAGTGGGGGACAGCCCGCACCCCACGATGTCATCCCGAACGAAGTGAGGGACCTGCGGTTTTGCTCGCGCCACCACGACTTCAATCGGGGCAAAGAGTGACTTTGCCCAATGAATTTTCCTGAAAGCTCTTTAGAATCAATGATCCACAAGCGAAATTTCCTGAAAACTCAACAGAATCAATGAACTACAGCAACTCCCAAAGCAAAATCAGCAAAAAATCGAGCTTATTCGGCGTTGAGGACAGTTTCAAACAGCAGGAGGCTGATCACGGTGAAGATGATGTCGTAGCCGGCGAGCATCTTGATCCAGAGGGCCGGGTCGGCGTCTCCGCTGAGGATGGCGGAGATGGCCAGCACCATCGACAGCAGGGCGGGCATGAAGATGGGGAACAGGATGAGCGGGAGCAGCAGCTCACGGTTGCGGGAGCGGATGGAGAGCGCGGCGAAGAAGGTTCCGTTGATCAGGATGGCCCAGGTTCCGAGGGCAACGGCGGGAATCAGCATCCAGGGGTTGCCGAGCGCGCTGAGGTTGTAAAAGATGACGAAGAGCGGCGTGAGCAGGATTTCCACGGCGCTGACGAAGAGGAAATTGGCCAGCACCTTGCCGATGAAGAGCGAAGCCGCCGGGGCGGGGCTCATGCGGTGCGCTTCGAGCACGTTGTGGCGCAGTTCGCGGGCCCAGGCCTGGTTGAGCGCGGTGACGGCGGCGAACAGAATGGCGACGCAGACGATGGGTCCGGAGATTTGCCGTGAGAGCGCGTGCGTGGGGTCAAAGGCGAGCGAGAAGATGACGACCACCAGCAGCGAGAAGAAGAGCATGGAGTTGATGGCGTCGCGGGAGCGCCACTCCAGGCGCAGGTCTTTGGCGAGGTGCAGCGCCGAATAGGGAACTCTCATGGGCGACCGTCTTTCGTGAGCGCGGCGAGGGTGGCGTTGGCGGCTCGCAGGTAGTCGGCGGGAGCAAGCAGGATCTGGGTGCCGCGGGTTCCGGCGGAGACTGAGATGAGGTCGAACAGCTCGATGGTTTCGTCCGCATAGACGGGGAAGGGCTTGCGAGCGCCGAAGACAGTGACTCCGCCGCGAATGTAGCCGGTGAGGGGCTCGACTTCTTTGAGGGACACCATCTCCGCCTTGCGCGCTCCGCAGGCGCGGGCCAGTTTCTTGAAGTCGAGCTCTTCCGAGCCGGGAATGACGGCGAAGATGTGCTCGCGGTCACTGGTGGCGCAGAGCAGCGTTTTGAAGACTTGCTCGGGCGGCAGACCGATCTTTTCCGCGACGAGAATGGCGGAAAATTCTTCAGGATCGACGGCGTAGTCGCGGAGTTCGTAGGCGATGCTCAGCGAGTCGAGATAGCGCGCGGCGTTCGTCTTACCGGCTGTCATACGGAGGCCGCCGTTCTTGCCGTGAGCGACTCGACCGCTCCGGCCTGGAGCGTCACGATGATGTCGGCGAGCGGTTCGGCGAGTTCGCGCTGGTGGGTTGTGAGCAGGATGGTTTTGCCTTCGGCGCGCTGGCGGTCGAGCAGGTTGAGCATCTGGCGGGCGCTGGCCGCGTCCATGTTGGAGAAGGGCTCGTCGAGCAGCAGCAGGTCGGGCTGGGGCAGCAGAACGCGGGCGAGCGAGGCGCGCTGCCTCATGCCTTGTGAGTATTGTCCGGTGGGGCGGGCCATGGCCGGGTCGAGGCCGACGGAACGCAGGGCGGCCTCAGGGGTAAGGCAG